>JBDLIU010000063.1:0-19027 GCA_039714715.1 Bacteroidota bacterium | reverse complement strand
AATGGGCTCTTAACTTTTATTGGATTAATGTTGATTAGGAAATAACCCACCCCCGCCAAAGGTCGGGCAGGCCTAAATCCCCTCCCAGGAGGGGACTTTGTTGTCTAATACATTATAGCTCCAATTCTTTATTTGGATCCCAAAAAATATCATCGAAGTTCTGGACCTGATCATTCTTTACAACGATCTCTTCGGCAGTAAGCAACTCTTCCATCCTATTGGGATTCTCAAAATGATTTTTCCCGGTAAGCAATCCATTGCGATTCACTACTCTGTGGGCAGGTACTTCAACCATGTTATGGGCAGCGTTCATCGCCCAGCCAACCATTCGGGCACTGCTTTTTGTCCCTAAATAATTTGCTATTGCTCCGTAACTGGTTACTCTGCCGTGAGGGATTAGTTTCACCACCTCATAAACCATTTCGAAAAATCCAACTTTATCCATCTAAATGAAACTTGACTCCGAGTCTAAAAATAGTTAAATTACTTTGTCTACATAAATTATAGAAAGATGAAAGCACTTCGATTTACATTCATTATGATATTCATACTAAATATCAATGTATATGCTCAAAGTTTTATTTCTCCGGTAGGTGACTTCCCTCCAGGTAAAGAGTGCAAAGTTGTATTAGTAGATGGCACAGAAATAACAGGCACATTCAGCAGTCTCTTTGGAAGTGGTGGAAATATTAATTCCCTTACCATCAAAGACGAAGAGGGGAATAAGCATAAATACAAGGCGATTGATATCCATAGATTTTATGTGAAAATGGGATTTCTTGCCAAACTAGATGCTACAGCAGAAGCTTCCAGTTCTTTAAAAGAAGTATTTAAAACTGATTTTAAAGAAATTTCCAAAAGAGAATATGTAATTTACGAGCAAGCATTGCTCCCTAAGAAAAAGGATAAATACCGACTCTTACAGCTTGTTAACCCCGGGTTTGACAGTAAAATTAAAGTATATCACAATCCATCTGGTGCAGAATCGGGAGGTCTTGGAATTGGAGACCTTCAATTAACTGGTGGTGAAGAAAAAACTTATCTTGTAGAAATTGGTGACGCCAAATCAATTCTTGTGAAAAAGAAAAAATATAAGAATATGATTCCAGAGCTTTATGGCGACTGCCCTGAATTAATTAAAATCCTTGGTGCTGAAAAGATAAAATTTAAAAATATGGCTGCCCATGTTTACGGCTACGATCAGCTATGCGGAAGTGAATAAATTATGATTCCCTGAAAATCAATATCTACCATTTCTGTTAAAATTTTGTCATATTTACAGATTATAACCTATTAAAATTTGACACAAGTATTACTAAACCGAATGTATTATGAATAAGTTTTTTAGTTTTTTGATTGGTAGTTTTGTAGCAATTGCTTTACTTACCAGTTTCGACATTAAGAGCAACACAACCGTTGCTGATGGCAAATTTGAGATTCCTGAAAATATCAATGCCATTTTTAAGAAATCGTGTTTTGGATGTCATAATACAGACTCTAAAAATGAAGATGGTAAAGAAGAGCTTATGATTGATAAGCTTTCAAAGCTGAAGAAGTCGAAATTAGCTTCTAAGCTAAATAAAATTGCCAAGACAACTGCAGAAGGTGAAATGCCTCCTGAAAAATTCTTAAAGAAGTATCCAGACAAAGCCTTGACAGATGAGGAAGCTAAAACTCTAATTGAGTGGGCAAAGGCCTCGGCTGAAGCATTATAATTTATAGTATTGCAATAATTCTATCAGTTAATATTTTTCAACTATGTTAAAGAAAGTTTTACTAGGACTACTTGTCATTCTTATTCTTATCCAACTGATCCCGGCAAATCTGCCAGAGGTCTCTGATACAAATCCTGATGATATATTGTTGAATAATGAGGTGCCTGAAGAAATTGCAACGATACTTAAAACAAGTTGCTATGATTGCCACTCCAATGAAACCGTGTATCCATGGTATTCATATGTAGTTCCTGTTTCATTCCTGGTAAGTCGTGATACAGAAGTGGGACGTAAACATATAAATTTTTCTGAATGGCAATCTATGTCTAAGGCAGATAAAGCCGAAGCTTTAGATGAAAGCGCTGAAGAGGTGGATGAAGGGAATATGCCTATGCCTATTTACCCTTTAACTCACCCGAATGCGCGACTCTCCGCGAATAAGAGAAAAGCATTTGTAGCCTGGGCAGAAGAGTTTGCCGAGGCATTGTATGAATAAATATTAAATGTAAACGGGTCGTAGCCTGGAGGTTGCGACCCGTTATGGACTTTTTTTACTCCACATATTCCTCAACAGGCAGGCAACTACACACCAGGTTTCGATCACCATACGCATTATCAACGCGGGCAACAGCCGGCCAGAATTTATTATTCCTTACAAACTCCAAGGGATAAGCTGCCTTTTCCCTTGAATAAGGTTTATCCCAGTTATCGTTAAGAACCGCATATTCAGTGTGAGGTGCATTCTTGAGAACATTGTTTTCAGCATCAGCACCACCAGAAGCAACCTCATCAATCTCTTCTCTGATCTTCAATAACGCATCGCAGAACCTGTCAAGCTCTTCCTTACTTTCGCTCTCCGTAGGCTCTACCATCAGAGTGCCAGGAACCGGGAATGATACTGTTGGGGCATGGAACCCATAATCCATTAATCGCTTGGCTACATCTTCTACTTCAATTCCTGCTGATTTAAATTCTCTGAAGTCAACAATCATCTCATGAGCACATCGGCCATTGGCTCCGAGATATAAGATCTGGTACGTTTCCTTAAGTCTATCCTTTATATAATTTGCATTAAGTATGGCCACTTTTGTTGCATTCTCAAGGCCTTTAACACCCATCATAGCTATGTAAGCATAACTAATCGCTGTAACCCCGGCACTACCCCAGGGAGCAGATGATATCCCTGTTATTGCTTTGTCACCACCTGTTTTAACTACCGGATTCCCTGGCAGGAATGGAGTAAGGTGAGCTGCTGTACAAATTGGGCCAATCCCTGGTCCGCCTCCACCATGTGGGATCGCAAAGGTCTTATGTAGATTTAGATGGCAAACATCAGCACCAATAGCTCCTGGGCTAGTTAAGCCTACCTGAGCATTCATATTGGCACCATCCATATACACTTGTCCACCATACTCATGTGTAACATCACATATTTCTTTTACACTCTCTTCATATACGCCATGGGTTGATGGATAGGTAATCATTAATGCCATCAGGTTGTCTTTGTTTTCTTCGGCTTTGGCTTTCAGGTCAGCCACATCAATGTTTCCATCACCATCATCACCAACAATTACTACCTTGGCTCCAGCCATTACCGCACTGGCAGGGTTAGTGCCATGTGCAGAAGACGGAATAAGAACTATATTTCTATCACCCTGTCCCCTAGCTTCATGATAAGCTTTAATTACCATCAATCCCGCATATTCCCCCTGGGCACCACTATTAGGCTGTAGTGAAGTAGCGTCTAATCCTGTTATTTCTGAGAGCCAATCTTCCAACTCTGTAAGCATCTGGTGATATCCCATTGCTTGTTTTTTAGGCACAAATGGATGAAGATTAGCAATTTTTGGCCAGGTAATAGGTAGCATTTCAGTGGTTGCATTTAATTTCATAGTACAAGATCCCAATGAAATCATTGAGTGCGTTAATGAAACATCCTTGTTTTCCAATCGCTTGATGTACCGTAACATTTCATGTTCCCGATGATAGCTGTTAAAGACCGGATGAGTCATGAATGCCATCTTTCTTTTCAAGTTTTCAGGCCAATCTAAACTGATCTCAGCTTTACCATCAACAGTAGCTGAGGTCTCCGCAACCTCAGCAAGAATACTCACCAGCTTGTCAATAGTATCAACGGTTGAGGCCTCATCCAGTGAAATACCAATATGACCATCTTTGTGATACCTCAGGTTGACTCGATTGTTTTCTGAAACTTCCTTGATTTTTTCAACTGTAACTCCCGATGGTACCTCAAGTTTTAAAGTATCAAAATAGTATTCGTTGACTTGTTTATAACCAATCTTTTCCAAGGTTGCACCAAGCAGTTTTGTCAAACCATGTATTCTTCCTGCTATTTTCTTCAGTCCTTCAGGTCCATGATAAACAGCATACATCCCGGATAGAACAGCCAGCAACACCTGTGCTGTACAAATATTAGAGGTAGCTCTTTCTCTCTTGATATGTTGCTCCCTGGTCTGAAGCGCCATCCTTAATGCCGGATTTCCATCTGCATCTATAGAAGAGCCAATAATCCTACCTGGCATCTGTCTTTTATAATCTTCTCTTGTGGCAAAAAAACCGGCATGTGGCCCACCATAACCAAGCGTCACTCCAAACCGCTGACTGTTGCCAACCACCACATCAGCCCCCATCTCACCGGGTGATTTCATCATTACCAAACTCATCAAATCACTTCCCACACAAACCAACACCTGGTTTTCATGTGCTGATGCAATCAAATCAGTAAAATCACGGATATCACCATTATTCCCGGGATTCTGAATATATATCCCAAATAATTCAGGATCGGTAAGCTCTAATTCATCAATATTGCCAACAACCAGATCAATATAGTGCGAATCAGCACGTGTACGCATCACATCGATAGTCTGCGGGAATGTATTTTCATCGATAAAAAATCTGTTAACTTTTTTCTTAGGTCCTTTTTGCACAGCAGACATCATATACATGGCTTCTGCAGCGGCTGTACCTTCATCCAGAAGTGATGCATTGGCAATTTCCAGACCGGTTAATTCCGATACCATCGTCTGAAAATTAATTAACGCCTCCAGCCTGCCTTGTGCAATCTCTGCCTGATACGGGGTATAAGCAGTATACCAGCCCGGAGCTTCAAGGATGTTCCGTCTAATAACTGCCGGCATTACAGTATTGTAATAACCCATTCCAATAAAAGTCTCATAGATCTCATTGTTATCAATTATAGCACGTAGATCATCAAGAAAATGTCCTTCACTTTTAGCATCGGGCAAATTGAGAGGTTCGCTAAGTCGAATAGTACCCGGAATTGTTTCATCCATCAATTGATCTAAGCTTTTCGCCCCAATCAATTTTAGCATTTCATCTATTTGCTTATTATCAACACCAAGATGTCTATAATCGAAGCGCTCTCTGTAATTAAAATCTAAGTTCATCCTTGCTATTTTTTAGGCATGGTTATTATATAAATCTCTCGATACAAATTTAATCTTTTTACGTGCATCTAACAGTCGTTCGTAAGGCATTTTTACCGCTGGTCATATATCTTAAAACTGCACATCTTTAAACCTCAACTTTCGTTATTATATATGTATTAAATGATTGGTAATGAATCGCATACTTATTCAAATATTAGTGGCATTTTTTTTCTTTTCAGCCAAAGGACAGGTTGATCAGGCAAATCAATATGCCACAACAATAACACAACAGGAATTAAAGGAACTACTAACAATTATTGCTTCTGATGCTTTGGAAGGGCGAGATACAGGCTCCCGTGGCCAAAAGATGGCTGCTGCCTTTCTTGAAGAAGAGTTTAAAACAATAGGTCTTAAGCCTGTAGTACCTCACAATAATAACTTTTCATACAGACAATCATTTGTTCTTGAGAAGTATGAAGAAGAAGCTATTTACCTTCATATTAAAGATAAAAGATTTTCATTAAGCGATAACATACTATATAAAGGTAAGCTCAATATGTCTGAGCCAATTAGCTCAGAAGTCATGTACCTTCCTGCCAGCATGATCAATAAAATAGATAAATTCAAATTAAAAGGAAAGGTTGCCCTGATTTCTTTAATTGGGATTAACAAACCCGACTATAAACTAATGGCTCAAAAAGTCTATGAAAAAGGTTCTGAAATGGTAGTATTCATACCATTTGAATCGGAGAGGAAGTTTAGAGAGCACAAGAGGTCTAATGGACGAAATTATGTAAAAAAGCATCTGGGGTTCGAGCAAAAAACTGATACAGATATTCCAAAAGGTTATTTTTTAGCTTCTCCTAAAATATTCAAAGATTTGACAATAACTGATCAAGGTATAAATATTGATCTATTATCTTCTAGTGTAACACCAACCATGGTTAATGAATTTAATAGAAACAATTATCAAATTAAATATTACGCTTCCAGCCCAAGTGAAAAGATTGAATCTGAAAATATTTTAGGTTATCTCGAAGGGTCTGATAAAAAGGATGAAGTTGTTGTAATTATGGCTCACTACGACCATGTCGGTAAAAAAGGTGAGTACATTTATAACGGAGCTGATGATAATGGTTCAGGTACTACTGCCGTACTGGAAATTGCCGAAGCCTTTGCTATTGCTAAAAAAGAAGGGCATGGTCCCAAAAGAAGCATTTTGTTTTTACTGGTAAGTGGAGAAGAAAAAGGACTCATTGGCTCTAACTATTATACCTCAAATCCCATTATTCCTTTATCTGAAACTGTAACTAGTTTAAACCTTGATATGATCGGAAGGTATGATGCTGATCACGATCTCGACAGGAACTTTGTTTACCTGGTTGGTTCAGATAAGCTTTCATCAGAACTTCATGAGCTAAGTGAAAAGGCTAACAACACCTTTACTCACCTAAATCTGGATTACAGCTATAATGAGAAAAATCATCCGACTCAAATCTACTATCGGTCAGACCACTGGAGCTTTGCAAAGTATAATATCCCAGTAATCTTTTATTTCAGCGGATTGCATGACGACTATCACCGTCCAACAGATACAGTAGATAAAATTGAGTTTGACCTACTTCAAAAAAGATCCCAATTGGTTTTTTATACTGCCTGGATTGTTGCCAATAGAAATGACCGGCTTGTTGTAGATAAAATAAAAAAGGTAGAACTCCAGATCAAGCACTGATAGTTTTTAGTAACCACTCATTTGCTATATCAATATCATTAAAAACCCTGACATTTGCTTTCTGTTGCCTAAAAGTATCTGTTAATTTCTGAGTCAAATTATTGATAATGAGATCATCCGTTATAACAAAAGCCTTTGTGTTAAAACCTCTTGCTTGTAATTCTGGTTGAACCTCCTTTCCTAAATGCTCTATAAGTTTAACAAAAGACCCTCTTAACTGTCTGAAATCAACTACTGTGCCTAGAACTTTGTCTTCTTTACTGAGTCGTCTAACATTTGCAATATGTTCTTTCATTAAAGAAAGGTCAACTATCCCTTTAAATGTTGTATGAATGGTCTTAGTCTTGGGATTGTAATAAGAATAACAGGTTTTGTTATCAGTTACTTCAATTTTATCTGAACTCATGATTAATGGATTTGGCTTGTTAAATAAATATAATACTTACAGAGTACAGAGTCAATCCTCATTCATATATATTTGATATCCACTACAATATATATTCTATAAATTGTTTAAAGCTTTCTTAACAGCCAGCTTTCAGCTTCTTCCGGATCAGTAAAAATCTTTGCTTCAATATTGAGTTTTCTAAGAATCTCAACTAATTTATGGGTTACATTCTCAATTATCAGGTCATCAGAAATAAGATAAGCTACATATTTGAAGCCTTTCATCTTTACAGCTGGGAATGCATCCTCTTCAAGGAAATTAAAATGTTTAAAATAAGAACCTCTTAATTTACGAAAATCAGCAATTGATCCTATGATTGGATTTTCAAGCGTTTTAAGTTTATCCAGATGCTCAATATAGAGTTCTTTGTTAACCAGACCATGATATTTAGTTCTGAGAATCTTATGTTCCTCATCGAAGATAGAATGACACAGTTTATTATCTGTTATTACGACCGGCATGGCAATATCCTGGTTAGATTACATGGTTACAATAAAACTAGGGTATTCTAAGTTTGTTCATTCTTCTTTGGTATTAATTGACTTAATCAACCAATTTTCAGCTTCTTCTTCATTACCAAAGGTCTCTATTGTCAGGCTCAACCCTTTAGCTATATCAATCCACTTTTTTGTGGCATGCTCAATTAAAATATCATCTGACAACACATAGGCTACATACCTGAATCCTGCTTTCTTAACACCTGGCAGTGTCTCATGTTCCATGGTGTCAAACATGCCAGTAAATGAGCCCCTTAATTTACTTAAGTCTACTATTGATCCAAGGATAACATGATCTTTACTAAACTCCATTACTCTTCTCAAGTGAGACAAGTTCTGTTCTCTATTAAACCGCCCTCTATAAGTAGATTGTATTATCTTTTGCTCTTGATTATATACAGAATAGCAAAGATCATTATCAGTTATAATTATTGGCATTGGTTGAGCACTTGTTAATAGTATATAATATTACAATTATTTTAAGTTAAAATATGACAATTTTTACAAAAATCGGCACCTGGATAAAAGGCTAATTACGCACATTGGATTTAAATTATCTGTAATATCTTAGTACCTTGTAAGGTGCAAAAAATGATTAAAATAATTGCTGTTTCTTTGTTACTAGGTGTGGCTACATTAGCAAACGGTCAGTTCGTTGACACTATATATTATAACAGTGATTGGGAACTTACTTCAATTGGAACGAGCCAATATTATAGAGTTGCTGAAATTGATACTGTTAAATTGAAATTTGTAGGAAAGGTTAAGGATTACTATTCTGGTGGCAAACTTATTCTTGACGGATATTACAATGAAGGAGGTAAAAAGCATGGCCATTTTACAAGGTACCATGAAAATGGGGGAAAATACAGTGAAGGTGATTTTAACCAGGATACTTTAGCTGGCATCTGGAGTTACTATGATGAGGATGGGAGCCTTTTCGAAAGAGTAAACTTTAATAATAAGCAGTTTGTAATTGAAGATTACTATGATAAGGAAGGTAATCATCTTGTAAAAAATGGTACCGGTAAGTGGCATAGAGTATTTCACGACATAACTGGGTATCAAATATTAACGGCATATTTTATTGATAATAAAAGAGTTGATACGTGGACCGTTAAGGGAGCCAATGGTGACATAACAATAAAAGAAGAGTACAAGGATGGTAGACTAAAAAAAGGTAAAATGCCTGGAACCTCGTCAGGAACATATAAAACTTCGAAGTTTTTGGATAACCTGTTTTACCCTGAAAGTTTTATCAACATAGATAATTTCAAAATAGGCACAAATATTAAACCTGATTATTCTTACATTAAATATTTATCTGAAGATTTTAAACATCATCTTCCCTATGGGCACCATAAAGACAGTTTAGGGAATTTTATTGAGGGTGATGATATTTACCAGATAGTTGAAGATCCAGCCCACTATCCGGGAGGAATCTCAAGTTTTTACAACTATATAATGAAAAATTTAAGGTACCCGGCTGATGCGCACAGAATGGGGGTTGAAGGTCGTGTATTTGTTGAATTCGTTATTGATGTAGATGGTAGTGTAATAGACATAAAAATACTGAGAGGTATTGGAGGTGGCTGTGATGAAGAAGCAGTGAGAGTTATAAAAAAATCGGGAAAATGGATACCGGGAAGACAAAGAGGGGAACCAGTAAAAATGAGAATGGTCCTGCCAATTACCTTTAGACTAAATTGAACCACCATGAATTTTAATAAATATCAATCCACAGGTAACGATTTTATACTGATTGATAATCGAAACCTTAATTTCCCTTCCGATAATCAATCAATGATCAATAAGCTATGTGACCGAAGGTTTGGTATAGGAGCTGATGGATTAATCCTCATACAAAATTCTAAAACTACCGACTTCAAAATGGTCTACTTCAACGCAGATGGAAGTGAAGGCAGTTTTTGTGGTAATGGTTCAAGGGCAGCAGTTCACTATGCCAATTCTTTAGGTATGTTTGACAATACTTGTTCATTTGAAGCGTATGATGGGCTCCACGAAGCTAGCGTATCGGGTAAAATCATCAGTGTGAAAATGAAAAACGTACAAAATGGCAGTTCGAAGCTCAATGGCACCTTTATTGATACAGGTTCACCGCATTATGTTGAGTATGTAGAAAGTGTTGACAAAATAGATATGATAACACAAGGTAGAACATTAAGATATGATAATGAGTTTAGTCCTAATGGCACCAATATCAATTTTGTTGAACGTCTCCATGATAACAGCGTAAAAGTAAGAACCTACGAAAGAGGTGTGGAAAACGAAACACTTTCATGTGGAACCGGTGTTACAGCCTGTGCATTAACATCATCACAACTCGAAGGGAAGAATATAGTTACAATTGTTACAAAGGGAGGTGAGCTAACTGTTAGTTTTGATCAAAATAAGGGAAAGTTCAGTAACATTTGGCTCAAAGGACCTACTGAAATGGTGTTTAAAGGTGAAATTGATTTATAACGATAAACAACAATTCTACATTTAGCATATTAATAATTTATTCACATAAAACCGACATAGGTTTTTTTATGCCATATTCATAAATGCATAAAAAAATTTATACTGAGGTTCCCTCTGGCAAATTAAAATAGTTTTTTTTCAGAGGAAAGACTGTATTTTTGTGTGCGTTGAAGACTAAGGTAGAATAAGGAGAAAATGGCAAATATATTAAGTAAGGGAATAGCCAAGATTTTTGGCACTAAATCAGAGAAGGATATTAAGGCTGTAATGCCTTATGTTAATAAAATCAATAACATATTTAATCAATTGACAAGCCTGTCAAATGACGAGCTTCGTAATAAAACTGTTGAAGTAAGGGCTGTTATTGATAATCATCTCAAACCAATTGATGATAATATTAGTCAACTTAGTAAACAGGTTGAAGAAGATGATTCTCTCGATATCCACGCCAAAGAGGATATTTTTAAGCAAATAGATAAACTAGAAGAAGATCGTAACGAAGAGCTGGAGAAAGTTTTATTAGATGTCCTCCCGGACGCCTTTGCTATTGTTAAAGAAACCGCTAAGAGGTTTAAGGAAAACGAATCGATTGAGGTTACGGCCACCATGCACGACAAGCAATACGCAGCTACTCATGATAATGTCGAAATCAGGTCAGATAAAGCTGTTTGGTTCAACAAATGGACTGCAGCCGGAGGAGATATTGAATGGGACATGATGCATTACGATGTCCAGCTTATTGGTGGCGTTGTTCTGCATAAAGGTACGATTGCTGAGATGGCAACAGGTGAAGGTAAAACGCTCGTTTCTACTCTGCCATCATTCCTAAATGCTTTATCGGGGCGCGGTGTTCACCTGGTAACGGTAAACAACTACCTGGCTATTCGCGACTCAGAGTGGATGGGGCCAATATTTGAGTTCCATGGCCTGTCTGTAGCTTGTATTGATAAACATGAGCCACATTCAGAAGCAAGGGTAAATGCCTACAACGCTGATATCACCTATGGTACCAACAATGAATTCGGCTTTGATTACTTACGTGACAACATGTCGCGTGAACCTGCTGACCTTGTGCAGCGTAAACACCATTTCGCCATGGTCGATGAGGTTGACTCTGTGCTTGTTGATGAAGCTCGTACACCATTAATTATTTCCGGCCCGGTACCTAAAGGTGATGAACATGAATTTTATGACCTGAAGCCGAGAATAAATAAGTTGGTAGATGAGCAAAAAAAATATGTTAGTCATCTGCTTAATGAAGCAAAAAAACTAATTGCTGAAGGAGATGAAAAAGATGGTGGCCTGGCTTTATTCAGAGTTTACCGCGGATTGCCAAAGTATAAGCCCGTTATTAAATACTTAAGTGAACCAGGTATTAAAATAATATTACAGAAGACAGAAAACTTCTATCTTCAGGATAACCAGAAGATGATGCCGGAAGCAGATGCTCCTCTCTATTTTACAATCGATGAGAAGCATAATAGCATTGATCTCACAGAAAAAGGTATCGACCTTATTACCGGTGAAGGAGAAGACCCTAAATTCTTTATTTTGCCAGACATAGGTGATGAAATAGCCAAACTGGAAAAAGATACCAGCCTTGATGAACAGGAGCAGCTCAAAAAGAAAGATGAGGTTATCCAGGACTACACTGTAAAAGCACAGCGTATTCATTCCGTGAATCAACTGTTGAAGGCCTATACCCTTTTTGAAAAAGATACCGAATACATAATCGATGATGACAAAATAAAAATCGTTGATGAACAAACCGGTCGGGTAATGGAAGGCCGAAGATATTCCGATGGTTTGCACCAGGCAATTGAGGCTAAAGAAAATGTGAAGGTTGAAGATGCCACTCAAACTTACGCCACCATAACCCTGCAGAATTACTTCCGAATGTACCATAAGCTTTCCGGTATGACAGGTACAGCAGAAACCGAGGCTGGTGAGTTATGGGAGATTTATAAGCTCGATGTGGTAGTAATACCAACTAACAGGGATATTGTAAGAGATGATTCCGAAGACAAGGTTTATAAGACTGTTCGTGAAAAATTCAATGCGGTAGTCGAGGAAATAACTGATCTTACCGGCAAAGGAAGGCCTGTTTTGGTTGGTACAACCTCCGTTGAGATATCTGAACTTTTAAGTAGAATGCTTAAGATGAAGCGTATTGAGCACCAGGTGCTTAATGCTAAGCAGCATCAACGAGAAGCAGAAGTAGTTACCAAAGCCGGACAGTCAGGAACGGTAACCATTGCCACGAACATGGCGGGTCGTGGTACCGATATTAAGCTTTCCCCGGAATCGCGTGAAGCAGGCGGACTTGCTATTGTAGGTACAGAAAGGCATGAATCCCGAAGGGTTGACAGACAGTTGCGAGGTAGATCAGGTCGACAGGGTGATGTAGGGTCATCGCAATTCTTTGTATCGCTCGAGGATAACCTAATGCGATTGTTTATGCCTGAACGCATTGCTAAATTGATGGACAAACTTGGGCTACAGGAAGGTGAGGTTATTCAGCATTCAATGATTACGAATTCAATTGAAAGAGCCCAGAAGAAAGTAGAAGAAAACAACTTTGGAATAAGAAAACGGTTGCTTGAGTATGACGATGTGATGAATTCGCAACGTGAGGTAATCTATAAGCGAAGAAGAAATGCTCTTTTTGGAGATCGTCTCGAGCTTGATATCCTTAACATGTTGTACGATACATGTGATGACATCGTATTAAATTATAAGGACCTTGAAAATTTTGATGGTTTTAAACTAACAGTACTTAGCACACTTTATTTTGATACCAGCATTAATGAGGAGGATTTTAAAGGAACACCAACTAGTGAACTAGGCGAAAGGTTATACAAAGAAGCACTTGACCATTATCATAGGAAGAACAAGGTTATTGAAGAAAAATCATTGCCTATCCTAGAAGATATCCTGGAAACACGAGGTGCCACCGTAAAAAACATAATGGTTCCATTTACTGATGGCGTAAAACAAATTGGTGTTACGGCTAACCTTGAAGAAAGTGTTAATTCAGAAGGAAGTGCACTGATTACTGCCATGGAGAAAATCATAACCCTTGCTATTATTGATGAGCAGTGGAAAGAACATCTCCGTGACATGGATGATCTTAAACAGTCGGTTCAAAATGCAGTATATGAACAAAAAGATCCACTTCTGATCTACAAATTCGAAGGATTTGAATTGTTCAAAAGATTTATCGCTCGTTTGAATGAAGACACTGTCAACTTCCTGATGAAAGCTGAAATTCCTGTCCAGGAACCAGACGAAGTACATGAGGCAAGAGCACAAAGAAGACAAAAGCTTCGTGAGCAGAAGGATGAATCGAAATCTGCCCTGGAAGGAGGAGAAGCTCCGGTAGGCAGCAGACCCCCAATGGAAAAAACTTCACCCCTAAAATCACAAAAAATTGTGGGGCGTAATGAACGTGTTTCTGTTCAATATACCAATGGAAATGTTAAAAAGGATGTGAAGTTTAAAACCGTAGAGGAAGATATAAGAAATGGCGATTGTGTTTTAATTGAAAATTAATAAAAATGCGTAAAACCATATTTTTGGCCCTTATTACAGTAGTTTTTTTTAACGGATGTAAAACATTCCTGCCTGGTAAATCCTTATCACAAAATAAGGCTGCCTATTCTGAGGATTTAAGCGAGTATAGACCAGAATTTGCGCCCGAAACTGTAGAACCAGAAGAAGAAAAAGAAGATATATTGATTACAAGCCAGGACTCAACCACCGCCCCGGTTAATGAAACATTAAATTACCTGCTTGATACTGCAACAACTTTTTCAAAAGAAACAATTAAATATATTGATGGCTTTACCATTCAGGTTTATGGTGGTGATAACAGGGAACTCGCCAAGAATTACCAGTTAAATATTTTACGTCATTTCCCCGACTGTGAACCCAGAATGGTGTTTGAACAACCAAATTATAAAGTAAGGTTGGGACTTTTCTACTCCCGTTTGGAAGCGCAACATCAATTCACCCAGGTAAAAGAGGTTTTTCCTAAAGCCATTTTAATACCAACCAGAATCAATATTGATAATTGAATATTAAAGCTATATTCTTTTTCAAGAAGGTTTTTTCATTAAATTTGTCAGGCTTATTTGATTCGTGCGGTAGTAAAAAAGTAAAATTTGTTCTTAATAAAGTAATATTATCGGGAATACTGTTATTTTAGCTATATTAATGTCGTCAAATCAAATACTAGACTTGGCTTAATATGAAGTATAATTATTCGGGGCTTTCTGAGGAAGAAGTAAGGAATTCCAGGGATCTTAACGGGACTAATGATTTGGCTATGATCAAAGGCGAAAGCTTCTATCATAAGCTCAAAGAAAATTTCCGTAATCCGATTATTATCATCCTAAATGTTGCTCTTGTACTTATATTATTATTATCATTTTTTGGCCAATCAGAATGGTATGAGGCCCTGGCCATTGCAGTGGCTGTTCTTTTAGCTGTACTTGTTTCCACTCTTTCTGAATTTAAAAATGAAAGTTCGTTTCAGAAACTGCAGGATGAAGCCTCACGCATTATATGTAATGTGTTTAGAAATGGCAAGATCACTGAAATAGTAATTAACGAAATTGTTAAAGGGGATTATGTGTTGCTTCAGTCTGGTGATAAAATACCAGCTGATGGTGTATTAATTAATGGTGAATTAAAAGTTAACCAGGCATCCTTAACCGGAGAGTCTGATGAAATAACAAAAACGGCCACCTCTCCTGACTATAAACTCAAGGTCAATGATTTTAATGATCCACATTATGTATTTCGTGGTTCGGTGGTAGATGATGGAGAAGCAGTTATTCTTATTGATACGGTTGGTGACGAATCTTTTTATGGTCAGTTAACAAAAGAATTATCAATATCCAGTTCAAGGTTATCTCCGCTTCAATTAAAACTGGAAAACCTGGCTCATATGATCAGTGTCTTCGGTTATATCGGTGCCGGTCTCATTGCCTTATCTTATATGTTTAATAAGATTCTGATTGAAAACGGCTTTGATACACAATTAATAGCACAGTATTTCCATGACTGGCAGTTTTTCACTGAAGATATTCTTAATGCATTAGTCCTGGCAATTATTATTATTGTGGCTGCGGTACCGGAAGGATTACCGATGATGATCGCCATTGTACTTTCTCTTAACATGCGTAAAATGCTAAAGGAGAAAGTCCTGGTAAGAAAATTATTAGGTATCGAAACCGCAGGAAGCCTTGACATATTATTCTCTGATAAGACAGGAACCATTACCACGGGTAAACTGGAACCGCAGTATATCCTTGATGGGAAACTTCAGAAATTCGACACCTACAAGGAAATTCCTGATACACTGAAAAAAATTGTTCAACATTCTATTTTAGGCAACACCTACTGCGTAATTACACCAGAAGGTGAAGCCATTGGAGGAAACATATCTGAAAGAGCATTAATCAATTTCCTTGATGTTGAAGATCGCCTTATTGATGATGAGGGATTTAAGACTATAAATACAATCCGCTTCGACAGTGCCAAGAAATTCTCTGCTACCGAGGTCAATGGAAATCATAGGTACAAAGAGCTTTATGGCTCAGAACATGTAACTTTTGTTAAAGGGGCAGTAGAAATTAATTTAAAGAACTGTATCAATTATGTAGGTGAAGATGGTCAGCTTCACGAACTAACGGCTTCAGAAGAAATATTAAAACAGTCTGATATTTTGGCTGAACAAGGTGTTCGGTTAATTGCAGTTGGCTATAGTCATACACCAATATCAGAAGACAAGAGCTTACCGAAAGATATTAATCTTATTGGAATTATTGGTATTCATGATGAAATAAGAGAAGAGTCGGCTGAAGCGGTTCATGCAGCTCAAGATGCAGGTGTTCAGGCTGTAATGATTACAGGTGACAGGAAAGGTACAGCAGAAGCCATTGCAAAAGAAATAGGTCTCATCGAAGAAGATGATCTCATCCTTACTTCTGATGAACTGAATGCTAAATCTGATGAAGAGCTAAAAGAAATACTTCCTCATTTAAAGGTAGTGGCAAGAGCATTGCCTACAGATAAAAGTCGTTTGGTTAGAATTGCCAAAGATGAAGGAAGGGTGGTTGGTATGACCGGTGATGGCGTAAATGATTCATCTGCCCTGAAACATGCAGATGTAGGTTTTGCCATGGGTAGCGGATCAGAAGTAGCCAAAGAAGCAGGTGAAATTGTGATTCTGGATGATAATTTTTCTTCAATCACAAATGCTATCAGGTATGGCAGAACAATATTCAAGTCTATAAGAAAGTTCATTATTTTCCAGCTTACGGTTAACCTGGCGGCTGTGTTTACTGTATTTCTTGCTCCATTCTTTGGTATTGAAGAGCCCCTTACAATAATTCAGCTTCTATGGATTAATATTATCATGGATACAATGGCTGCCATTGCTTTTGGAGGCGAACCTGCCCTGGAAAGGGTTATGATGGAGCAGCCTATCAGGCGGAATGAAAATATAGTATCTAGATATATGTCGTCCTCAATTTTAACCGGGGGCTTGTATATTACTTTGGTTTCAATTCTTTTCTTAACAATTGATCCCGTTAAAGAATTGTTTATTCGAAATGGAGTTCCAGATGAAAAAGTTTTTCTAACAGCATTCTTTAATGTGTTTATATTCTCGATAGTTTTTAACAGCTTTAATGCCAGAACTGAAAAAATAAATCTATTAGATAATATCACGAAAAATTCCAGCTTCCTGCAAATTATGGGAATGATTATGGCTCTCCAGATAATCTTTACTTATGTAGGAGGGTCTGTCCTTAGAAGTACCACTCTTCAGCCTATAGAATGGGTTTATGTGTTAGGAATCGCCTTAACAATAATTCCTGTTGACATCATAAGGAAAATGATCCTGAAAGCAATTTCTGGCAAGCCCTTAACTGGGGTATAATCAATTTCAACTTAGTTAAAACTCTTTATATCTTCACTTCATTCTTATTTGCACTTAATATTGTATTAACTTTGCATGATATATTATTGGTTAAACATTCTAAAGATAATAAAAGGTAGTAAGTGTAGGGTTCGCATAAAGATTATTAATCATGACTAAAAAACATTCATTCCACATACCTGTTATGGGTACTGGATTCACAATAGACACTCCTTTAAAGGTTGCACAATATGGTATTGATTCGGTTATATCTCTTGTTGACGATATTTTAATCGAAAAAATAAGAAAGGTATATTGCGAGAAATTTGATATCCCATATAAAGAGATTACAGATAAGATAGAAGATTTTCGTGCTAAAAGAATAACCTCATACCTAAACCTGATTAATGAGCAAACCAGGAAGAAGTATGACGAGCTAAAGAATCTCAGCTCAGAAAAATCAAATGAGATTAAGGAGTACTTGAACATGCTCCCTAATAGCACGCAACTCATAGCAGAGTTTAAAAAGTTAACAGAAGATTATTTCGATATTGATAAGGTTAAGCAATGGCTAAATGACACCCTTTCTATGGGAAGCATTGATGTGAACATTATGACCAAGCTGGACAAGGAAAACTATCGAAATGGTGAAAAACTATCCTCTGAATATAATGATGCTCATGCAGCACTCAGAGGATTTGCAGAAAGCGATTTAGAGTCTTCTATTATTCTCTCTGCAGGAATGAATCCTAGGCTATATAGTTATGCTGAACAGTTTGAGGATTTCTATCCGGACAAAGATGGATATATCAAGAAGAAATTAATATTGAAGGTAAGCGATTACAGATCTGCACTTATCCAGGGAAAATTTCTGGCTAAAAAAGGTCTTTGGGTTTCTGAATATCGAATAGAATCAGGCTTGAACTGCGGAGGTCATGCTTTTGCCACAGAAGGATATCTTCTGGGCCCAATTTTAGCTGAATTTAGAGATAATAGGGAAAAACTGATTGAAGAAGTACATAGCGTTTTAATCAATGCCCTTAAGGGAAAGGACCGTACAATCCCTTCAAATGTTTTATCGTTGAAAATCACAGCTCAAGGTGGTGTAGGTACTGCTGAAGAGCATCAGTTTCTTATAGACCACTACAACCTCGATTCTATAGGTTGGGGAACGCCATTCCTGTTAGTTCCGGAAGTGGCGAATGTTGATAAACATACCCAGAATCAGCTTATGGGAGCAAAAGAAGATGATCTTTTCCTGAGTAATATTTCTCCACTTGGTGTTCCTTTCAATAGCCTTAGAGATAGCACAAGGGATATTGAAAAGATGGAACTGGTTAAGAAAGGCCGACCTGGAAGTTCATGCCCAAAGAAGTTTCTGGTTTCCAATAAAGAATTTACGGATAAACCCATTTGTACTGCTTCAAGACAATATCAACATAACAAACTAAAGGAACTAGAAGTAGCTGGACTTAATCAAAATGAATACAGGGATGCCTTTAACAAAATAGTGGATAAGGCATGCATCTGTCTTGGTTTGGGCACCTCAACCATGATTACAAATAATATAGATACCAAAAATCAAGGTGATGGCGTATCGATATGCCCCGGCCCTAATTTAGCTTACTTCTCAAGACTTATGAACCTGAAAGAAATCACAGATCATATTTATGGAAGGATAAATGTTATAACCAGGACAGACAGGCCCAATATGTTTGTTAAGGAATTAAACATGTATATCGATTACCTTGGGAATAAAATTGAGGAAGCCAAAGTATCAATGAATGACAAACAGGAGAAGTACTTTGAA
>JBDLIU010000062.1:0-19351 GCA_039714715.1 Bacteroidota bacterium | reverse complement strand
GCAGTAAGAGTAAAAACTGCTGTAGAAGCTTTTACTTCTTCGATTGTTGGAGCAGGAGAACCTGCAGCTAAAGAAATAACATGTACCGTACCATCCTGGTTCAATACAGCAGTTGCTGTTGCAGAACTTGCTGTAATATCCTTTATCGAGAACCCACCTGCGATTTCGGCAGTGCTTTGTTCTGTTTCAACATAAAGTGCTGCAACTTCCGTATCACTTAAAGCATTGTTATATACCCTGAAATCACTCATTGCTGCCTGAACATCTGCATCCGGCCAGTAAGCACGTCCAAGAACGTTACCCTGATCATCCATTGTAAAAGGATCGCTTAAAAGATTTTGCTCAGCTATTTTTTCTCCGTCTAAGTACATTACAACTTTAGTTCTTGTAAGTGTAACAACAGAATGATGCCATTCTCCAATAGTAATAGCACCTGGTTTACCCGGCCATGCATTCCAGTGACATGGGTCAGCATAATTCTTATTTAGAAATTCGAATCTTGTATCGTCATTTGGATTATTTCCAACCAGAGTGAAATGTATGTCGCAACCATGATTTTGATTTGTTTCTATATCAGAAGCGACTCCGAACGAATAAATACGCGACCATGTACTGCCAACATTTTGTTTAACCCAGAGAGAAATAGTTGCCTCATCCTGACCATTTAGTAATGAAGGGATATAAATGAAACTATCACCGCCAGATCCATCAAATACAGCCACATCACCTCTTTCAGCATCAGTAGCAAATGTGACTCCATGATTAGTACCGTGCAGGGTACCAACTACATCATTAGCATCGGCTGTAAGCGGCCAATGATGATCTTGTGCAAAACCTTGTCCAACGAACAAGATCGAAATAAAAAGTAAGAGTATAATTTTCCTCATAATCAAACATTTTTTAGTTTTAAAAATAGATTTTATATTTATTAGTTGTGGAATAAAATTCATTTAGTCGAAATAATTAGGCATTATTTGAACTGACTAATTTACAAATAAATATCCTATACTGTTCTGTGCCATTAGATAATTTAGTTGATCATTTAATTTTTTTATATGTATCCAGACTCTTCATGAAGATTTTTACTTAAGTCCGCGTATTCTTAGTTTAACATCCTCCAATTCAGGCAAATTGCACTGCGGTTTGTCGAGGTAAAAGTATGCTGTTGCAGACACATCATCACTTCTGTAAAAATTAGTCCAGGCGTCTGCCAACCTTTCATCTGTAATGTCTGACAATTTCAATTCTGGCTGGTCTCTTAATTTGATAAAAACGTTTTCGCTATCAAAATCCCTTCCGATTGAAACCGGTATCAGGTTCGCGCCATTGTCAATAAACTTCTGGACCCTGGTCTTAGGGAAACCTCCCATTATCTGGATGGTAGCCATAAAATCACTGTAGAAATAAATTGGATCATTCACATGATAACGATAAAAAGACCAGCTGCCCGTTTCGGGCTCACCAATCAGACAGCCCTGGTACCGATGGTTAAATGTGCCCTGTCCCCAGGCCGTACCAATGTAATCCTCTGTACCTGTGCCAACAAGAGTTGGGAACTCTCCATCTCCATCAAGGTAGAATTTTACTTCTCCTTCTCCCCACCAGCTATCTTCATAATCCGGATTTGTGATCAATCCTATATGGCTTCCAATAAACCTGCCTGTACCTTCTACTTTTGGTAAAATCTTAAAATCTTCACCCGGTACTGTCCTTTCTATTCTGCTCCAATAGGTATGGAAGTATAGGATTTTATCTATCGAGTTCGGTAATATTGAATAATCTA
The DNA here is from genome assembly GCA_039714715.1 of Bacteroidota bacterium. Classification (GTDB taxonomy): domain Bacteria; phylum Bacteroidota; class Bacteroidia; order Cytophagales; family Cyclobacteriaceae; genus S012-113. The sequence goes on along the minus strand of JBDLIU010000062.1, from coordinate 17,568 downwards.
TATCGTAAAAGAGCATTCTTAAATCTTTTGAGGTTTCATTAGTCACCACAATTTTGGCTGCTTTATTAAATGGCATAGGAATAGATACGTTAAATGATCTTGCCTCAGGATCTGAAAAGAACGCAGTCTCATTCCTGACCTGCCTCCCCAAATCATTGCCAAAAAAATCACCAAATGGTGCAGAGACGGCTGGTTTTTCAGATCCATCCCAATACATATCAATTCGCAAGCCTCTCAGCATCTCCGGGCTTCTATCTGATATGGTAAACCACATGCGATTGATAATGCCAGATCCTTCAAAATCAAATAGCACTTTCGATTCTCCAGCATTAACGCGATCGAATGCATGGCCTTTCGCTCCATCGTTTTCTTTACCACCATTACCTTTTTCACCATATTGGTTTTCGAAACTCACCCAGCGTGTTTGAGTGCCATCAGGGTAAGAGTAAAGTTGGTTTTCTATTTCGCTATTCACTGCATCATTATCTGAAATACAGCCCTGTAAAAGCGAGAATACGATAATGGTTAATAGTACTTTAATATGTTTCATAATTATTTGGTACAAATAATCTTTATCTAAATCATTAATTAGTCTAATCGTATTAATGTACGAATAAGGTGAATTCAGATCAGTTATGAAGTCAGGTGTTGCCACCTGACTAAGAAAACCTGCATTTCATGTGTCAGGAGGTAACTCCTGACACCACAAAAACTATAATTGTTATAAATTGCTCTATTTGATTGCCTATCGATCATCTTATTCAATCATTGTTTATCTAATTCATGGATTAATGTTTAATTATTCTTTTAGTTTCTAATACCCCATTTGCGTTGATCTCTAATAAATACACTCCATTTTTCAGGTTTGAGATATTTATATAATTGTTATTAAACCTCTCAATACTTAAAACAACTCTACCATTTAAATCATACATTCTTATGCCTTCAATCTTATCCTGACCGGTTCTAATATTTATAATGTTGTTAGCCGGATTCGGATATACCATTATGCTACCTTTATTCAAATCATCAACTGCCATAGGTGGTTCAGGTGCCTTATCAGGTTCCTGAGAATATATCCAGTAATGAAATTCAGACCAGCTAAAGCCACTACTTATAGTCATAAATTTTAGGGTTATTTCGGTTTTTTCTATCGTATATTTTGCAGGTATTATAAAGAACTCCTCTCTCCAGCGCTTAAACTCGTTATTCCCGTTTGTGTACCATGTGCCAACTCTAACACCATCTACATACACATCTGCTTCCTGATCAGCCAGGCCATAATCGAACATCCTTTTAATTTTCACCTGTTTACCCGGATCAACTATAACTTTAAACTCAGATGATCCATCAATATAATTCCCTGATTCACTTACAGTAATATTATCATCATCACCTTCGAAAAAATATAACCTATTTGCTTCTTCTTGCTTTGTGCCAGTGACCGTATAAGCATGTGCAGTCTCTGACGTAACATCACCAATATTCAATTCATCAGTTAAAGTTAAATTAGCATTTCCCTGATGGTAATAATAAGCCAAACTGCTATAGTCAGAGAATTCATCATTTTGTGGCCCATGTTCAATACCAAACTTCGCTTCACTTGCAAAATAAATTGGGTCAGTCAGATGGAAACGATATAAGGTCCTGTCTGTACCAATAAAAGAATTGAACCCATGCTGGGCTAATCCAAACGGTCCATTAACAAAATACCAGGCCCCGTTAAAATAATCTTCCGAGCCCGTTCCATAAAATGCAGGTGTCCTGCTTCCATCAATGTAAAATCTTTCATCACCCTCGAGCCAAAAACTGTTTGGCGTATCTTTTACTTCCAGTACAACACCAATATATTTCCCTATTCCAGTTTCTTCCAGAAACATGTAATCTTCACCAGCTATAGGTGGGTTCTCCTGCCTGAATTGAGTTTTTAGATATCCGTTTTTTTCAAAATCCCCCTCATATGCTTTGTAATTTACCGATGCTTCAATGCCATTCAATACCTGCCCATAATTATTTGTAAGTTTTACCTCATACGAAGTTTTAAAAGGCATAGGTAAATAACAATACATTTGATTTGTTCCATCTGTAACACCTACAGCTAGCGATTGAAAAGATATCCTCTCAAATGTTCCCATTCCAAAAAACATCCCGATTGGTGCATCAATTGCCGGAGTTGTTTCACCATCGTAATAAACCTGAAGATTGACTTTTTCAAGAATTTCAACCAAGGGGTCGTTAACAATATCTTTAGGGTAACTAAACTCACCGTAACCTTCCCAGTTCTGGCCAACGATCACATAATTGTGAGCTTGTTCACCTGGGGTATTGCCAACATCCATTTCATCGGTAAGTATATCATCACAGTAAGCCCAATAATAGAATTCATTCCAATCGATCATAGCACTAACAAATTCGATTTTAACTGTTATTGTTGACTTTCCCGTTGTTAAAGCATTAGGGATAATGAACTCAGCATCCCGCCAACGTGTTAAGCCATCACCTCCCGGAGTAAACCATTCACCTGCCAGCTCTCCATCAACGTATACATTGGCTTTCTGATCAGCCACCCAATAGTCCATTCTTCGAACCAATTTCACAATATTTGCATCTGGTGTTATATTCATATCAAACTGACTGTAACCTTTGTGTGCCCGGCCATCATCAGAAATCACCATATTTGCTGAACTAACAAACTCAAGATCCGGAATACTTACAAATAACCCGGTTACCGTTTGGTTAGATTCTGATATGCTAATAGCTGATTTTGTCTCACCTGATGCTAAGTCAACAGTGTTTGTTTGACTTGCATAGGTTTGTACGGTTCTCGGATCACTGCCTTTATTTTCAAATACACCTCTTGCTAAACTGAGGTCTTCAGTCCCAGTCCAGGTAGTAATATCTGCATCTTTATTAAACATCTGATAGTTGATGTTGTTAAAATAGTGGGCATTGGGAAAGGAACTCGAATTAGTGGTAATAATTATCTCCTTTTCAAACGGGAAAGGCATATAGGATATCATTCCACCACTTGACACATCACCATTTACATTTAAAGGTGCTAAAAAAGGATTTATTGTTCCTGAAAAGAAGTCGGCTACCGTTTTATTAATTGACGGAATAGTTTTGCCATCAAAGTAGACTTTTATTTTCTGATTATTATCCCAACCAGTAATCCAGAATCTATTAACTATTCCTTTGCCTCTGGCATGCAATAAAACATCTTCGCCATTAAATGTTCCATAAAAATATTTCGGATTACCATTCTGATTATTAAATCCATCGTCTCCATTCCCTCCTGCATGGTCGTGGCTACTATTTTGTCTGCTTAGAATATCTGATCTTAATACCGGTAGCAGATCAAAGTCTGTTAATTCATTAACACCTGTCTCCTGGCTATAAGCATATCCCGACAGGATGGTTAATATAAACAGCAATTTTTTCATCATAATTGTTATAATATGTTCTACTTCAGAATAAATATTTTAATTCTACTCTAACAAATAAATTAATACACCATTCGGATCAATACCTTCTACATCCACTCCTGATTCAACATCCGTTCTTTCAAGTTTTGTTCCTGTCATCAGGTTAGTGAATTGAAAAGTGGCATTTTCTGACATTTTTATATACTCAGGATTGAACGATACTTTTACCGAAGCTGAAGTTGTTTCTTTAGTAGCAATTACGAGAATTGCCTGTTTCTTCCCATCGCTATTTTCTCCAAATAGAATGTAAGAAGGTAAGTCTGTATAACCTTCAGTATTGGCTGTAGCTATTTTAGTTTTATATAAATTTTGCTCAAAAGGAGCGATTAGGTACTGGTACTCTTTTCTTATACTGATCAGCTTTTTTACATCACTAAAAAATGATTGATTCTGGTTTAATAAGCTCCAGTCAATTCTTGTGAAGTATAATCGATCAAAGAACGGATTATTGGGATCATAGTTTTTGCCATTGGCATGAAACTCTTCACCGGCAAACCAAAATGGGATAAACGGTGAAATAATAGCTCCATATGCCATTTGCGCCAGTCCTTTTACATTATAATCCTTGCTATTCAAACAGGAAATTGCAGAAGTATAATATTGGGCAGGCCTTTCCCTGTAATCCAGTACTACATCTACAATGTTTACAGGTTCTACCCAGTTGTTCCAGTTTGGATCACGGTGAGGGGTTGTAACCATAAAGTCATATACAGGATTATCAACTTCTGCATTTACCCGGGGGTCACTTATCCGAAAATTGCCCTGTGCAAATGGAAATGTGTTAAATCGCCCTGCTTTATAACCCTCAGGTACCAATAAGATATCGTGTCCTCTGGCCTCTGCCTTTTCCTTTAGTAAATCCCAGTAATCATAACCTATTTTTTCGGCCACTTCATGAGGCTCAAGGTCTAAAAAGAAACCATCAACCTGGAAATCATCAAGCCAACTTAACAGCACATCATGGTACCAGGTTTGTAGCTCTACATTAGACGCCTCCCATTTCATAATAGCTGAATTCCATGATGGAGATATTTTAATGCTACCATCGTTGTTCCAGTAAAAGAATTCAGGGTGTTCATTAATAACCGGAGCCGTTAAGTTGGGATAACCATTGGGGTGGCTTGCATCTTTTATTACACTTCCATGGAACATGCCATGAAATACAAATTCAACAAAAACCTTAATTCCACGATTGTGAGCTTCGGAAACAAATGTTTGAAATTCCTCCTTTGTGCCCAATGCAGGATCAACTATCCGCTGATCTCGTTGTGAAAAGAAATTCCAGGAGTGTCCGCCAAGAACTTCAGAGCTGTTATTCGGATCATTCGAGTCAATGTAACCTCCATTATTATCGAAGCCGGGCGTAAATCCCTCTGCGATGGGTTCCAGCACTATACCTGTTATTCCCAGGTCGGCAAGGTAGTCCAGTTTTGTGGTGGCAGCTACAAATGATTTCTTATTAAGAAAGTCTTCTTCAGGAACGAACCTGTCGATTCGCATGTTGTAGAGGATCAAATCAGAGTACTTACCAACCGTTGGCGGGTCATCTTCAGGAACAACCTCCTCCTTACACGAAATAAATGCTAAGAACAGTAAGAAAATTGCCAGCTTTTTCATTGAAATCATTTTTTTTATGGTTTCAAATTAATTAATCTACCTCAGCAACCGTTTCTCTTGTTTTTCTAAACTTGCTGTAGACAAACACGCTATAATACACGATCACGAGGAATGCAATGGCCGGCACCCAGTATGCCAGCTTAATGCTACCCGATTGATCTGAAATAATTCCCTGCATTTGAGTAAGTACAGCCGCTCCTGCAATTGCCATAACCATACCTGCACCACCCCACTTGGTATCTTCTTTAAGGTTTGACACACCCATTCCAAAAATAGTTGGAAACATGAGTGACATACTGAAAGAAATTGTAACTAAAGCATAGATGCCAACAAAGCTGTTGTCATATATTGCTACCAGGGTGGAAATAAAGGCAAGTGATGCCAGTGCTGTCAATAAGTAATGGGGTCTGATAACTCTCATCAGTGCCGTGCACACAAACCTTCCCACCACAAACAGCACCAGGGCAATAATATAATAGGTGGCACCTGCCTGTTCCGGAGTTCTCGGCAACAGGGAGTCTATCCCTACAGACTCAATTAACCTATAAAATCCGGCAGCCAGCGGTTCGATGTTTCTAAGTCGCTCAATGATCTGAGCACTGGTAGCGTCAGGTCCTAATTCCCTCACAATACTGTCAAGGTTCAACTGCTTCATTATATACCTGATTGTATATGACCAAACAGCAATCTGGGCTCCTACATAAAAGAATTGAGCAACTACTGCCCATACATAGTTTTTATTTTTTCCCAACCTCTTAAATGCACCAATAAAATTCAGGCTCTTATCATCCTCCTTAAGGTTGGGCATTTTGGTGAATTTTATCAGCAATAGAATTATCACCATGACCAGTCCAACTGCAAGGTAGGTATTGGTAACGGCAGTGAGTTCTGTTCCCTGAATCTTTGTTAATTCTTCGGGTGACAGCAGTGCTCTTTCGTCTGCACTCATTGTATTTAGCTGAGATAATACAAACACCTGGCTGATAATCACTCCTGCTATGGCACCAAATGGGTTGAATGACTGTGCAAAATTGAGCCTTGCAGTAGCTGTCTCTTTTGGGCCGATAACCAAAACATAGGAGTTCGTAGAGGTCTCTAATACCGAAAGACCTGCAAACAGGACAATCAATGCCAGTAAAAACATAATAAATCCTACACCAACACTATTTCCAGATATCAGCATAGATGGATAAAAAAGGAATGCTCCAACGGCATAAAGGGTTAAACCCAGAAGAACTCCTGATTTATAGTTGAATTTTTTAATAAAAATGGCACCAGGAATCGCAAAAAAACCATAGCCTAACAAATAGCAAGCTACCTGTATCCATGCAGTCTTGCCATCAGAAAGACTCATGATACGTTTAAATGCCGCCAGCATTGTATCAGTTAGATTATTGGGTATTGCCCAGGCAAAAAATAATGATGTAAGAAGAATGAAAGGCCAAACGATGCCTGCTGGTATTAATTTTTTCTTTTCTTCCGGTTTTTGTGCAGTTTCCATAAATCAGGTTAATACGTTTACTATTATTTTGTTAAGAAACTTGTAACGTCTTCCTCACTAACATTAAATAATTTGTTCATTAGCACTAGAATATCTTCCCTTGCTCCAGTAAAGTGAAATACATTATGATTATGGATCATCGATTCTTCCGGTGCTAAAAATGCTGCAGGAGAAACACTTTCCAGTTCATAGAATGGACCCATTTGTTCTCCATTTTCAAGAGGGCCATCATTGTAAGAGTTGATTGCATCACCTGAATAAGGATCTTCATGGATTTCCCATCCTGAGTTCATATATTTTGCTGTACTGTCTATATTAAACTGCACAACGGTAAGTACGTTATTTTCCAGATCGATGCTCCCTGCCAATGGTGTAGACCTGAAAGGAGGCACACCAATTTTTCCTCGTTCCTTACCGTCTGCTCTGAACATGATAATTCCTTTATCAGCTTGTAACCTGTTTTCAGGAACTTTACCAAAATAATCTGATTTCATAATTGGCATACGATCTGTATTCTCATTGTATGGAACAAGCACAACTGTTTTATCACTAGGCGGGAACATATCAAGAATCCAAATACATACACTTCCTGAATCCTGATCCCAGACCTGGCTTCCTACATTTTTTATCTCATTGATGGTTTCGTAACCTACAACCTTGAACTTATCTATTTCCAGATCTCCAATTTGCTCTACAATTTTTTCGTTCCCTAATAAACTAACCGTACGGCTCATTTCAATATCAAATGAAATATCAGAGTAGCTTACCAGGCTTGTTTTTTTACTCATCTTCACGGAGGCCTCTGATTTGCTTATCAAATCCCATGGTTCAGAATCAATAGGTGCAGGAGTCTTCCAATTCTCGAAAGTGAATTCTGATTCTGGTGGGAAAAATATTGAATATTGTCCACCTTCCGGCCCCAACCACATTCGGCTTTCACCACCATATGCCTGCATGTGTGGATCATGCTTCCCTGATTCAAAAAAAGAATAGTTAATCCAACCAAAACTAGGTTCAGAATTACTTCCTACAGATGAAGTGAAAACCTTTGCCTGGTATTTTGGTGATACAACAACCACCGGCCCCTGCTGTTCTGACTGCAGTACAACAAGTCCTGAATCATATTTTGACAGGAAGTCTAAATCGTAGGCTATTGTTCCTTTTTCTGGGTCTTTCATATTATTAGATTGTTTATTTCCACAAGATGAAATAATTAATACAATGGGAATAAAATAAATAGTTATAAAATTTTTCATACTTAATTAAGCTTATCACACTAATAATTATCCTTTAATATTTGTTGCTTGTTTATCTATATTACAACAGCTAATCTTAGGATCAATATATTCAATGTTATAGTCTGTTTTTTTATTATCAATTTCATCAAGCAAAATACTAACTGCCTTTTTTGCCATTTCCATAAGTGGTTGCTCCACATAGTTAATTGGATGATTAAAGAAATGATATACCTCACTCTCATCAAATGCCACAACTTCAAAATCATCCGGAATTTTATATCCCTTCCTCACAATATGTTTCAATCCTTCCAGGGTTAAGCTGTTGGTTTGGAAAAAGATGGCATCCACTTTGATTTCATTCACTAATTCATCTATTGCCCTTTGAACATCTGACCTTAACTTTTTATAATTTATTTTTTTTATTAAGTCATCAGAATACTTTATCCCTGCCTCTTTTAATGCTTCAACATAACCTCTTTCCCGTTGGCAAAAGTGTTCCATCTCAGATTCATAGGAAATCATCCCAACTTTTTTCAGCCCATTTTGAAGCAATTGCTCCACAACTTTTTTTGCCCCCCAATAATTATTTACTACAACACCGTTTAACCCTACATCGTTATAATATCTATCCAATAACACAATCGGAATATTATATTCTTTTAGTTTAATAATATCTTCTTTACTTCCCTCCGGAGGTGCGATCAAGATGCCATCCAGCTGTCGTGAAATGAAAAAATCTGTAAGATCTCTAAATTTTTTTAAATCCTCATCAGAAGACCCAAAAACCACAGTATAACCATGTTCATGGGCATGATCTTCAACATTCCTGGCCAATTCAGAAAAGAAAGGATTAGAAATATCGTCAACAATGCAGCCAATTGACATCTGTCGCTTACTTCTCAGGCTTTTTGCAACATGGTTGGGTTTGTAGTTGAGTTCTGCAGCGACATCCTTGATTTTCTTAACCATTTTATCACTCACCCTCATCTCCTTTCCTTTGTTATTTATCACATAAGAAACCAATGCAATAGATACATTTAGTTTTTCTGCTATGCTTTTGAGTGTGGTTCTTTTAGTCAATGCTGAAACGTTTAAGCTAAACTATTGAATATTTAGCGGACATAAAAACTTTTAAAGAATTCTTTGGTTGGTTTGTAAACCAACCAGAATAAATTAAGCAGTTAATAATCCTAAATATTGATTTCATTTTCTATAAATCTTCCCAACTTCAGATAGTTCTGATATATCTTTTTATACTTTTCGACATTACTACTGTTAGGTAAATAGGTTGTTTCGAAACCATTGTATCCTTCACCTGCATCGTTTCAAAACTAAGTTTTATCTCTGATTAATCTGACACCTTGCTGATCGAATTTTATTGCATACTAAACCATTTAAAAACAGGTTCGAAGGCAAAATGCCAACGAACCTGTGTTCAATTATTAACCATTATAATTGTTCGTATGATATATATTCGAATTCTGCTGTCGAGAATTCTCCCATTAAACCTATATTACCTTCTAATCCAGGAAACTCAATTGGATTGCCAAAAGGGTTATCGTTTACATAAAATGTTACTACATCGCCTCTTTTATCAATCTTGAGGATTGTCCATTCTTCTGTATTCGCCCCATCAACTACTCCATGCGCTGTTTGCCAGCCTGCAGGTCTTGGCTTATGAATTCCTATCGTATTAGTAGCATCCCCCATTAAGCAAAATACCAGTCCGGGGTCAACTCCATCCAAATTACCATTAATAAAGAATCCGGCAGTAGCCCAACCATGCGAATGAGTCAGAAATTTCACCTTAGCTTCTACTATAAAGTCTCCGGTTAATTGCAGGTCATTTTTAAATGCTCCAGCTTCATGGGCAAAGCCTCCTTCAGGCTTACTCAAGGTTCCTTCTTGAGTGACTTCGAAGTTCATGCCTATTTCTGTCCAGGTGTTATCGAAATCTTCAAAAGTATCCATTACTAAATTTGATGCTTCGGTTTTCAATGTAACCAAATATTCGGTAGTCTGACCACCGGGACTTGTAACTGTATAGGTTACAGGTAAAGTAAAGTCAACTTCCTCTCCACTTGCAGGAGATATTGTTGAGCCATCAGTAACCTCAATTGTTGGTGCTACTTTGGCTATATCTGATATTGGCTGACCTGGTGTCAAGAATTCCTTATAAATACTATTGTCTTCGTAGTTAATCGAAATAACTGAATCACCAACTGCAAAAGATGTTATTCCGGCAACTTCTAATGTAACCGTATACTCTGAGGTAGTTACTCCATCTCGTGCGGTAAGCAAATAAGTTACAGGACTGGTAAAATCCTGTGCAACACCACTTGCCGGCTCAATTACAGCACCTTTGGATATTTCAATATCAGGTGTTATTGATGTTATATCCACTACCGGAGGTAATACATCAGTAACCTTATTAGTAGAGGTATCCGCATTCATAGCATATAGGCTATCAATCAGGAATGACTCTATTTCGCAAAATGATGATAGTACTTCCGGAAATTCATTCTCATCAATTCTTTCGCAGTTCGAAAAAGCGAACGCTGCGAGTAAGATTATTATTGAATATATATATTTCATTGATCAATAATTTTATTGTTAATAATTTTAATAACCAGGATTTTGAACCAGGTTGGTATTTTTTTGAAGTTCCGCTAAACTAATTGGCCATAAATAGCTGCTTTTATCATCGAAATACCGCTCTTCGACTAGAGTTGGTTCGTAGAAACTTGCCGCAGAGCTTGCTTCTATATTTAAACCATAAACAGGTGTACTGAACTCAATGCCTTTTTTCCATCTGCGAACATCCCAAATTCTGTGCCCCTCGAATGCCAATTCGATGGCTCTCTCTCTATGGATAATATCACGTAAACCATCCTGAGAATTTGGTTTATCCGGAGAATTAGAACTTGCCCATGCTGTCATAACATCAGGAATACCAGCCCTTGCTCTAACCAGGTCCAGATAATAAATAGCATCGTTCCCAAACTTGTCTGTTGTACCATACCCATATTCATTAAGTGCTTCGGCCATATTCAGGTACAGCTCCACAAGGCGCACTTTAGGCCAAGGGTATTCAATAAAAGTATTTTCAGTACTTGAAAACTGTGTTTCCGGGTGTACACCTTTTTGGATAAGGTATCCGGTTCGTGTATAGTTACTTCTGTCAACTCCATCATATCCATCCTTTTCGTGTAACCTGAAATACATGTTTTGTTCATCATCGTTTATCTTATATGTCCCCCTGTCAAAAGCAATATTGGCATAAAAACGTGGTTCACGGTTCCTATGTAACTTAGCTGTACTATCGCCAGGAGCAACAGTAAATCTATTATCGTAATCGTAAGCAGGATCTTCATCTATTGGCAAACCGTTTTCAGTATAATATCCCTCAATATGTCTTAATGATGGACCGGTACCTCCAGCAGCAGTTACTGCTCCTCCTTCAATTACACGCGGAGCGCAGTGACGTTGCCAACCCCAATACCATTCCTGCTTATAACCCCAAATCAGTTCATTATTCCATGGTTCTACCATAGAATATCTGATATTCGATTCAACATCAGGATATTCATAGAAAAGTGAAACGCCCATTGCATTGGCTTCGTCTATTGATTCTTCAATCGCTTTAATAGCATTATCCCACTTTTCATTATCATAGCTTGTTGAAATTAACTCCTTCCCATTGCCATCAACAAAACCTGCATAATCCGGGTTGCCATTAAACAGCGGACTGGCAGCATAGAGTAAGATCCTCGCTTTAGCTGCTTTGGCAATAGCTCTTGTTATTCTACCTAAATCAGTTTTCGACTGATCATCACGAAGCAAATTAAAGGCCTCATCATATTTAGAAACAACAAAATCAACACTTTCATCATAGGATGCTCTGTATGGGTATAAATCGCTACCTGAAGCATCAAGTGGCACAACTCCTTTCACAATAATTGTAGGACCATATTGTCTAATCAGGCAGAAATGCATAAAACCTACAATAAATGTAGCTTCACCTTTCATACTATTCAATTCTTCTGTTGTAAAACCCGGAGTTTTATCAATGTTATCCAGGAAAGTATAGGCCTGTCGAATACCTTCAAAATAATTAAAGGCATGCCCTCCCGGATTACCCCAATAATCGAAAAACGGCTGCGATGTATTGTTTGGTTGCGTTGTCAATCTATAAACATCGTACCAGGTCCAGGGTATAACCACTTCATCTGTTCCCCAAATTTGAGGAGATGTAAGATGATCATTTATTTTTGGCATAAACGAATAAAGTGAATGCAGAAAATTTAGTGCTTCTGCCGGTCGCGTAAAGGCATCCTCTACAGTTGCTGTGTCTTTCGGAACAATATCCAGATAATGACAAGACATAACATTTGCCATCAACAAAATAATTACAACTCTTTTATAAAATAATATCTTTTTCATGATCTGAATTTTATAGGTTAAACTGAAGACCTAAGGTTAGATTTTTTTGTGTTGGATACTTTAGGCCATTAGTACTGGCAATTTCAGGATCCCATAAATCAAATTTGCTGAATGTAAGCAAGTTTTGCCCCATTAAATATACCCGCATTATATCGTTTATATTATAACCCACTTCAATATCTTTCAGTCGTAAAAATGAACCATCCCTTAACCACCATGATGAAGGCATATCATTATTTAAATTATACCCTTCAGTAATGCGAGGATAAGCGGCCTGAGGGTTTTGATTATCTTCTGACCAATAGTCATCGGCAATAAACTTTAATACATTTCGCTCGAATTCTGCCATGAAAGGGACAATAGCATCAGGCTTGTCTGCTAGTTTTTTTCGTTCCATATCCCAACCTCCTATCATTATTGAGGTACGAGCAATACCCTGGAAAAAGATTGATGCATCAGCTTTTTTGTATCTTACTGTAACTCCAAAACCATAGGTGATTTCGGGAATTTCAGGGTAACCCATTGGTACCATATCATTAAGATCAACTACACCATCATCATTGATATTCATGTACCTAAGATCTCCAATTGTATAATTCCCAAAATGTTGATCAGGGTAAGTATCCAACTCTTCCTGGCTTGTGAATATATTGGCCGCTCTAAGGCCATAAATTTGGCCAACAGGCCGTCCCACTTCTGTTGTGTTGGGGTACATTTCTGCTGAGCCTGGTACTTCGTCAATGGCAAGAATTATATTTCTTGAGAAGGTGAATGTTCCCATTCCCCTGATAATGAAATCAGGTGTAATGGCTTTATCGAAATTAACCGACAAATCAATACCCTGGTTTTTTACTTCACCAATATTGGCAATTGGATCAGCTTCTCCAATACCAACAAACGATGGGATAATGCGTCTTTGCATCAAAATGCCGGTTCTGTGTTCTTTGAAAAAATCGACACTTAATATCACTCCATTAAACATTTCAGTATCAATTCCAATATTCAGCTTTTCACTTTCTTCCCATGTTACATCATTGTTGCCATAAGATTTAACTACCACACCATCCTTGTAATTTTTAAAATCCTGCCCAAATGGATATCCTAACAACCTTTCACTTAAATCTACCTCTGATCGATAAGGGAAACGGTCATAATCACCTATCTGATCGTTACCGGTTAAACCATACGATGCCCTGATTTTAAGTAGCTGGATATATTCTCCAAAGAGATTTCTAAAATAATCTTCATTTGAAATAACATAACCAAGAGACATTGCAGGGAAAAATCCAAACCTGTTCCCATCTGCAAAATTTTCGCTTCCAGTATAACCCAGGTTAGCTTCAACCATATATTTACCATCAAACACATAGCTAAATCGAGATGACAACCCCTGGTTGCGATATGGCAAAGACAATTTCAATGAGGGTTCTCCATTAACTCTTGCATCATTTACCCTGTAATCCTTTTGGTTATAAACCAAGAGAGCTTGAACATCATGTTTCCCAAACATTCTGTTATAGTTTATTTGAGGTTGTACAGCCAATACTGTATTACCATCATCATAACTATCGAACCTAAGTGAGGTGTTTCCCCCTTCTCCAATTAAAACCACATCATATTCATATTCATCAAGAGCCGGTTGTGTAATAGATGCAGGATCAACCCTGTAATAAAATGGATCATACCATCTTCGGGCACCTCCATTAGACCAGGTTTTAATAGACACCATCACGTCAGCACTAAGTCCTTCAACCCATGTGATATCTTGAGATAGCTTTGCAAGCGCTGTTAGGGTGGTTGATCTCGATTCTGCATAACCACTTTGTAACCTCGCATAAGGATTAGGAAATACACCCCAATAACCACCGGGCTTTGCCCCAAATCTAATATGCCCATCTTCAGCATCAGCAGGGAATGTCATAGGAAACTGTACAGGATTAGCATACATAACTGATCGATACAAATCTTCTGATGAGATATTTGGGCCTTTTTTCGACTCAAAATTGGTGTTAATATTAACCTGTAGTTTAGTGGAATTTGTAATTCTAGATGTAAGGTTAGTCTGAATGTTTATCCTGTTAAACCCAATATTGTTTTCTGCATCCTGAGGCTCTTTAATTAATCCCGTTGAATTAGTAAATGAAACAGAAGAAAAGTACTGTACCTGTTCGCTTCCTCCCCTGATATTCAAGTTGGCATATTGCTGGTAGGAATATTTACTGAAAAGTTCATCCATCCAGTTTACATTCGGGAAAAGCCATGGATCCAAACCTTTATTGGTCCCTTCGATCTGTTCTGTGGTATATTTTTGAGGTGCATTTGGATTGCTGTTTAATACTGCCTCATTAGCCATATTCATATAGGTTACCGCATCGGTAAATTGTGGAAGCATAGTTGGTGTATTAACTGTGTTTTGCACTTTAACTTCAATAATTGGTTTATCTGACACTATACCGGTTTTGGTAGTGATAAGAATAACTCCATTGGCACCACGAGCACCATAAAGCGCTGTTGATGATGCATCTTTTAGCACAGTAAAGTTTTCTATAATAGCCGGATCAATTGAGTTTAAATCACCACCTGAATGAATTTCAACTCCATCCATAAAAATCAACGGTGTATTGCTTCCGCTAAAAGTAGATATCCCCCTTATCCAGAAATCGGAGTTGTTTCTGCCCGGTTCGCCACTTCGCTGCACCGAAACCACACCTGCCAAACGTCCTGCAAAGCCGTTTGTTAATTGTGTAGATGATGTTTGAAGTTCCGAAGCTTTAACGGTTGTTATGGACCCGGTAACATTTATCTTTTTCTGTTGACTAAATCCAACCACAACCAGTTCTTCCAGCAGTTGTTTGTCTTCAATCAATCCAACATCCAACACCTTTTCTCCAGCATATTGAATTCTCTGCGTTTCATACCCAATAAATGAAAATATTATCACAGCATTTTCAACTTTTATTTCGAGGGTATAGTTGCCATCGAAATCTGTCATTGTACCTGTTGACGGATCGCTTTCAACATAAACACTGGCACCAACAATCGATTCCTTTGTTTCTGTATCAATAACCCGACCGGTAACAGTCTGGTTTTGTTTCTGCTCTGCTTTTCTTTTCTCAAAAACAGAAATACTTGTACCGGAAATGGAGTAACTGCAACTCCATTTTAAGGTGAGATCGTTTAATATCTCTGCCACTGTTTTATCCTGATAGTTTACATCATGCCTGTCTTTAATACTCATCACATAATTACCATAAACTATATCGTAATCTGTTTCCGTATCAATTACTTCCAATAATTCAACAAGTGTAACGTTACTTCTGATAATTGTGACCTTCTGGGTGCTATTCTCCTGATTTGCTGTGCTTCCCAGTGATATTGTAACCACAGATAGCAGCATAATAAAGGTGAAAATCACATTCTTAATCCTGGTTTGTTTTATCATATAGGTATTGGTTAGTTAATATGAAATTCATTGTTTCCTGTTTACACAGATCTATTATTTTATTTTTCTTACTTCAATAATATTATTCTCCTTCATTTTTAAATCAATCTCGGAAATAGAATTAACCTTGTTTATTACTGTTTGAAGGTCGTCAGTCTTTCGGACAGTAATTGAAATTCTTTTTTCCTCAACATCTTTATCAACAAAGTGTAATTTCACATCAAATCGTCTCGACATAAACTCCGCAAATTCATTAATTGAAACCTGCTTTAACCTAAACTTATCCTTCATCCATGATGTAGCGTATTCATTGGTCACAATGTTCTTAGCTAACTTCTTCTTATCAAGATTATAAACAGCCTCCTGGTTTGGTTCTATTTTTAAAACATCGTTTTCATCAAAAACCTTTACCAAACCAGTTACTACGGTAACTCTAATCATCCTCTCTGTCTGCTTAATATTAAAGGTGGTTCCTAACACCTGGGTTTTAAGTTGACCAATTGTGATGTTAAATGGTTTATTTTCGTTATTAACTATTTCAAAAAAAGCTTCTCCTGTTAATTCAACACTTCGATCATTTTCGTTGTAATTCTCTCCATACTTAAGAGTACTCCCTTTCTTAAGTGTAATTTTTGATCCGTCTATTAAAACATATGTTTCGGTAGTGTTTGTATTATTAGCGATAACAGTTAAATCTTCATTCTTATCCCTGATTGTGTAAAACACCAGGCCGAAAGCTAATAATGCCAAAACTACTGCAGCTGCTATTTTGTGGAACAACCATTTATTGCCCTTCTTTATTTTTGAGTTAACCCCTACAAATATCTCCTGATAAACTTTTTTCTCATGAAGTTGACTTCTGAATAACTCTTCGTTATTCTCAAGCATCAACTCCTTTTCAAGAATATCCAAAAGCTGTTCGTCTTTTTTGTCAGAAGAATTTCTCAAATACCTGCTTAGTATTTTTCTTAAATTATATTTCATTTTTAATATTAAAATCAGCAGATCATCAATTAGATAACACTTTAAAACAGTGTTACACACAAAAACTTTTTGCTTTTTTTAATGAGCTGTTGTCTTAAACGGAGACTGAGGAAATAATAAGATCTAGTTAAAAAAAAATTCTACATCACATTATACCAGGTAATAGCATAAAAACTACTATAATTTCTTTCCTTATTGATTGTAAAGCATTGGTAATATGATTCTCAACAGTACGTTTTGATATTCCAAGCTCCATAGAAATTTCCTTGTTGAATTTTCCTTCATACCTGCTTAAAAGGAATATCATTTTGTTACGGGCAGGAAGTTTGTTGATCGCGTTATCTAACCTTGCCTGAAGATCGTCAAGGTCCATTTTATCCTTGATATTGTTATCAGAAATGTAATTATCTAATATTTCTAATCGGAGATTAAATTTTTTAGTGTTTCTAAGGTGGTTAAAAACCTTATGCCTTACAGATTGATATAAGTATGCCTTTACATTTTCGTTCTTGATCTTTTTTCTTAATTCCCAAAACTTACCCCACACCTCCTGCACAACATCTTTCGCTGAACTTTCATTATCCAGGAAAGAAAAAGCCAGGGCATACATGGATTTCCAATACCTGTCGAAAAGTGTTTTGAAAGCATACTCATCTGACAACGCAATACGCTCCATCAGCTCTGCATCCTTAAGTTTATCCATTATAAACACTTTTCTCATTGCGTTATTCTTTAATTGACATTTAGCTATTTACTTAGTTGCTGAAACGTTTAAGCTAACTTAAAGCATATATTCCAGTAATGCAAATTATTCAGTACTTTGCTTACCTTGAACTATCTCCATTACTTGTTGATTTC
>JBDLIU010000061.1:0-19597 GCA_039714715.1 Bacteroidota bacterium | reverse complement strand
GTATAATGTGCATAGCGGTACAGTGTAGATAGCATTCCAATATTATCAATTATTAACACTTGTTGTGCCAGGTCTGTATTTTTAAATTCTGAATATCTGACGGTAGAATTCAATCTCTCTTCCAGGGGCATGATCATTGAATCAATGATCTCGTGAGGGGCAATGATGAATTTGAGGTCCCTATGTTGTATGACAAACTGAATGACTATGTCCAGATCCTCCTTTCGCATACTTCCAATTACCATTACTACTTCATCACCTACAAACATTTCTATAACCGGAAGAGATTTATTGTTATTGCGTATATCCAGAACTCTGTCAATACGTGTATCACCGGAAACAAGGTTGGGCAGATTTAATGAATTAAGAAGATCAGAAGAGTTTTTATCCTGCACAAAGAAATATGAGATATTCTTTAAAATATTTCTGTAAAACCCACCGTAAAATTTAAAAAACAGCTGAGATGGGCGGAAAATAGAAGAAACAGAATAGACAGGGAGATCTCTCCGGTAAAGCTCTTTAAGAAAAAAGTACCAGAATTCGTACTTGATGAAAATGGCGATCTCTGGTTTTACCAGGTCCAGAAACCTATTTGCGTTGGTTTTGCTGTCGAAAGGTAAATATGTCTTAAAATTAACGATGGCATCTGTACTAACGGCTTCGTAGCCTGAAGGTGAATAGAATGTGACTAATATTTTAAAATCAGAAAACTCGTTTTTAAAGGCTTCCATCACTGGCCTTCCCTGTTCATATTCACCAACGGATGAACAATGGACCCATAAAAGAGGAGAGGTGTTAACTGCTACCTGATCTTCCAGTGATTGCCACACATTTTTCCTGCCTCTGATAAAAAGCTCTGCTTTAGGATTTACCCATGCCACCAGGGATATTAGTAGTTTGTAAAACCAAAGGCCTAGGGAATAAATAAATGCTGACATATTGCAATGTTAACCAAAAAAATAACCCTGACGATAAATGTCAGGGTTAAAGTAACGCGGTTGTATTTGGTAAAATGTCCTGTGCCTTAATTCAGGACGGTTAGTATAGCGACAGGTACTATTTAGTGTGTTGCCAGGTAGTTGGCTACACTTTCCCTGGATTCTTTCATGGCATCGTCACCCTGATTCCAGTTGGCTGGGCAAACTTCACCATATTCTAAATGATGATGCCATGCATCAACAACACGGATCATCTCGTCAATATTTCTTCCTAAAGGCTCATCGTTGATTGTTGCATGACGAACAGTTCCTTCTTTATCAATAAAGAAAGTGCCTCTTAATGCAACGCCATCACCTTCAAAGGTTAATTCACCATCATCTTTATAGTCCCAGTCACCTTTAAGTACACCGTAGTTATAGGCGATGGTTTTAGACACATCAGCAATAAGCGGATAGGTAATACCTTCAATACCTCCTTCTTTTCTTGGCGTATTTAACCATGCCAGGTGAACCTCGGGAGTGTCGGTTGATACACCCAGCAATTCAACACCACGCTTTTCGAATTCTGCTAATTTTTCCTGGAAAGCGTAGATTTCTGTTGGACATACATAAGTAAAATCTTTAGGGTAGAAAAATATCATAATTTCTTTTTTCCCAATAAACTGCTCTAATTTAAAAGAGCTAACGATCTCGTTGCCGTTAACTACTGCCGGAGCATCAAAAAGTGGAGCTTTGCTTAATACAAGTGACATAATTTTATTTTTTTGGTTATCTGTTTATTTAATTGTTACTTCTTTGTTTCTATCTAGTTTTTCACCGTTAATATTTAAGGTGATATTTTTTATTTTAAGATTGTTTACTCTTTTCTTTTTGAAGAAATCCCGTATCAAATCATTTAGTTCATCATCATAATAGTCTAATATCTCATCAGTATTATGACAGTAGATATGGCCATGAGCTCCAATGTTTGGATCATAACGTTTATTTCCACTTACAGATGCCACCTTATTGATCAATCCTGCCTCAGCAAATGAATCCAGTGTATTATAAACCGTTGCCAGGGTAATGGTGGGATTGTCTTCCTTAATAAGCTCATATACACTCTCCGGGCTCGGATGTGCTTCACTACCATCAATTGCCCTAAGTATTGTCAGGCGTTGATGAGTAGCTTTTAAATTGGCGTTATTAAGTTTTTCCTGAATATTCATTAATAATTATTATTAAATAATAAATAT
This sequence comes from Bacteroidota bacterium, assembly GCA_039714715.1. Taxonomy (GTDB): domain Bacteria; phylum Bacteroidota; class Bacteroidia; order Cytophagales; family Cyclobacteriaceae; genus S012-113. Next base: position 17,424 of record JBDLIU010000061.1, on the reverse strand, counting down.
TATTAATTGCAAATATAGGTGGATTATTAGAAATTGAAAACAATATTGTAAATAATTTTAATATGACTGTTTTCAGTATTTTGTATATTTATTCTGCAGGAATCGCAAAAACAGTATTATGAAAACTCTAAAGCTAACAATCCTTTCGGTTGCTCTTCTAGTTTCCGGAAGCACATTTGCTCAATTCGAAGACTATTTACTAGGTGGTATTGATGATGCCAACACCTTATTTAATCATTACATGTCGCCAATGATGAAAGGCATCGGCTATGGTTTTAACAACGGATGGTACAATACAGCCAAGCCTCATGAAACCCTGGGCTTTGATCTCACTATTTCCTTTAATGCAGCATTAGTGCCCGTTAAAGATCAGTCTTTTGTGTTTGACCCAAATGAATATACTGCTACTACAATAGCATCGGGTAATTCAACGCTTCCAACGGCAATGGGAGGTGCTGCTTCAACTGTTCTGCAGTATAATATTGATCAGCAGGATATTGATCCTAGTCTTCCTCCAGGCATAATTTCAGCAACTTATAATGCACCCAGTGGCTATGGTGAACAACTTAAAGAATATACCCTTGGTCAGTTAGGAGTTCCATCGCCTGTTATACAGGCCGGGATTGGACTTGTAAAAGGAACAGAATTGAAAATTCGCTGGATGCCTGAAGTAAATAGAGAGACTGTATATTTCAAGTATTTTGGTGTTGGTGCATTACATAGTATTGATCAGTGGATACCTGGCTTAAAAAGTTTGCCTTTTCTAGATATTTCGGGATTTATTGGGTACACTAAAATTTATGTTGAATATCCATTACCTGTTGGTGACATTGGTGGAGAAAACCAGATGGCATCGTTTGATATTAATACTACTACCTTCCAGGTAATTGGATCGGCTCATATCGCTGTGGTTACTGGTTATTTAGGTATTGGTTATGATAACTTTAAAACGAATTTTAAAATGCTGGGAACATATGATTTATATCCTGGTATTGTACCTGCAGTTTCTGATCCCATTAACCTTGAGCAAAAAGGAGAAGGCAGTCCGAGGGTAACAGCAGGTGTAAGACTTAAATTAGCGATCGTTACCTTGCATGCGGATTATACGCTGCGAGAATATAATACACTCACATTGGGATTAGGATTTAGTTTTAGATAGTCCTAAACTTTGTGAATTGGGCCGGATTACCAGATGTTATATCTTCGTAATCCGGTTTTTTAGTTTCTGAATACAGAAAGTTTTGTCTGAGATTCTAGCGAAACGGATCATTAATGATAGGGTGGCAGCTTCAATCAATGACCCACGTTTGCTTGTACATACAAATATAAATCCTGTAGAATAGTTAAAATTTAGTGATATTTAATGTTTGTTTGTACATACAAGCATAATTTTACAGAAACGAATCAACTTCTTTAAGATAATCTACTTTATTCATACATTTTATAGAATCCGCATATACGATTTCACTTTGAATATTAATGAAGCTAATTATTCGAGTTAGATTTACAACCTTAATGGAACTAATAAATAGATGAAGAAGAAAGTACTTTTTGTGTGCCTCGGAAATATTTGCCGCTCACCTTTGGCAGAAGCTTTGTTTATGAAGCATGTAAAAGAAAGAGGGTTGGCAGACAAATACATGGCTGATTCATGTGGAACAGAGTCATATCATATTGGAGAACAACCGGATGCCAGGAGCAGAGCCAATGCAAGGGAAAATGGCCTTGAGTATTCTCATGCGGCCAGACATTTGAGAGAGGAAGATTATAAAGAGTTTGATCTAATTATTCCTATGGATTCAAGTAACCAGCAATTTATCGAACAACATAATTCTGATAAAGATGCAGCAGTCCGGCTCATGCGCAATTACGACACCGGATATGAGGGGCATGATGTTCCTGATCCTTATTATAGCGGAGAAGAAGGTTTTCAGAATGTGTTTGAAATCCTTGACAGGTCTACAGGAGCTTTACTGGATCAGTTGGAGGAATAGGTTTCCCCTTCATACTTATCAAGCAGATAAATTAATGCTGTCATGGTGGCAGCTCCCATTTCCAGTTCTCGTTTATCGACTGTTTCAAATACATCGGCAGCTGTATGATGCAGCGTGAAGTAGCGTTGAGAATCCACTAACAAGCCAAGCATTTTTGTGTTTTGGTTTTTCATTGGACCAATATCGGCACCGCCACCACCTGGTACAAATTCATAAATACCATATGGGGCAAACATTGGGGCCCAGCTTCTGATCAGTTCAAGATGCCCCCTGTCCTGGATTGTAAATCCTCGAGGTGTAAATCCTCCCCGGTCGGACTCTAATGCGATTATGTGTTTTTCGTTTTTCTCCAGGGCTACTTTTGCATATTCCAGCCCTCCTTTCAGCCCGTTTTCTTCATTCATAAACATTACAGCTCTTAAACTGTGCCTGGGTTTGATGCCCAGTGCTTTCAATGTTCGCAGCACATCAATCGACTGGATACAGCCTGCACCATCATCATGAGCCCCTTCTCCAAGGTCCCACGAATCAAGGTGTCCTCCCACAACGATGTATTCATCAGGTTTCTCACTGCCGGTGATCTGACCGATTACATTAAATGAGGGCTCCATCTCTGCCATATAGCTGGTTGTTCGAACATAAACCTTAAGGTTCGGATCTTTTTTCAATGTTTGACTCAACAAATCAGCATCCTGAGTGCTTACAGCAACACCGGGGATTGGCTTTATGTCATCAGCATAATGCAATGATCCAGTATGCGGTATATCATCAACCTGGCTACCTACGGATCTAACCACAACAGCGATAGCACCATATTTTGAGGCTTCAATGGCTCCACTACTTCTTTGGTTAACGGCACCACCATAACCGCGGAAGGTATTTATGTGAGTGTTGTCAAAATGACGGTTAAAGAAAACGATCTTACCTTCAATTTTCTTTTTACCCAGTTTTTCGAGTTCTTCGAAGTTCATAACTTCCACAACTTCAGCACTGATCCCGGCATCACCAGTTCCGATGGAATTACCCAAAGCAGTTACGGTAAGGTCATGTGTTCCGGAAAAGTCAGATATCATCCGAAGTTGTTCCTGTTCCCCTCTTACCCAATGTGGAACCATAACAGGCTGAAGAAAAACAGTATCGAAACCATAACTCTCCATTAACTGCCTGGTATATTCAACAGCTGCAGCAGCACCAACGGAACCTGCCAGTCTATGCCCTACATTTTTAGACAGATATCGTAAGTTTTCATAAGAAGGGCTATTGGTAAGAGCCTCATCATATATTGATTTAATAACTTCTTCGTCAGTTTGAGCACTTGTCTTGCTTAGACCGACAACAATCAGGATAAAAGAGAGCAAATATTTCATAATTAGAATAGAATTTAATCTTCTAATTTCGTGAAATATTTTTAATCAACAGAAGCTATTACATTAACGGTTATAATTTTAAAGTTATTCCCAGCATAAAATTGATGCCTGCCTGAGGGTAATAGAAGTTTTCGTGCACCGCTGTGCCACCACCCATATAGCCCCAGGTATAACCGTTTGATTCATACAAGTTATTGAAGATGTTGTATATCCCTAGATTTAAAGTGATCGACTTCATTTTTAAAGCACTAAATCCATAGTTTACCCTGAAATCACTCACATAATATCCTTTTAACTTTCTTGTATCGTTACTGGTATTATCCAGGTATTGTTCACCAACATATTTATGAATCCAGTTCATTGCCAATCCCTGTACAGGTTCATATCTTAGGGTACCACCGGCAATTATTTCAGGAGAGAATGAGATATTCGTTTTATCATGAGTAATATCTACTTGATTGTACTCATCCCAGTTCAACCCGTAATCATAGATTGTTTCATTAAAATTCCTGATCATGTTTTTGCTGAAGGTTGCATTGGCTAGAACAGATAGCGGATCAATAATCTTGTAACTTACATCAACTTCGATCCCTGAGCGATAACTAATGGGCACATTGGTTCTAAGGGCTGATCCGACATCATTTAAAGCACCAGTGAGTACCAGCTGGTTCTTGTAATGCATATAATAGAAATTGATATTGGCTCTCAGGTTATCACTTTTTTTCCTATAGCCCACTTCGATATCATGTAAAGTTTCATGCAAAGGTGTCTCTCCGGTTACGTTATCAATAAAATCAGTGCGCGAAGGTTCTTTATTGGCTACGCTGTAGGATGCATAGAGACTGTTATTATCATTTAACTGGTAGTTAAATCCAACTTTAGGATTTATAAACAGATAATCATGATCTTCGCTTAATGTTCGAAGATCACTGTCGATACCATCAATAGTATAACCTATTGTTCTTAGTTGTACATCACCATAAGCTGAGAGATTGGATAGCAGGTCATAAGAAGTCTTAAGATAAACGTTGAAGTCAGTTTTAAGACCGGTGTTATCGTAATACCTGTCCCGTATTTTAGCATCTCCGGCAATTTCTGCCCAGATAATCTCCCCATAGTGATCACCATCATACTTATTCCAGGCACCCCCGAGGGTTGCAGCAAGCCTGTTATTAGGTTTATATTGGCCGGAAAATGTTATTCCGTAGAAATCATTATTAAGCCAGCGCCTCCTGATAAGGTTTGTGATATCCAGGGTATCTGTTCCTACTACAGGACCTAGAAACCCATACTCCTGAAGACTTTCATCTGCTTTATATTGCTCATAATACCCTTCACCATGTGTAAAATGCAGGGCAGTATTCACTGTGAAATCATTAGAGAAGTCATGGCTGAACAAAAGTTGATAGTGTGTTTGAAGATAATCGTCAATTTCATTATCGTATGTGTAAAAATTATAAGTACGACCAGAATTTAGCAGGTTATCAGCCTCTTTCTGGCTAAGCCAATTTCGAGCAATATAATCCTGCATACCCTGTTCATCATTTTTTATCCTCGATTCAGGTGTACCATACCAGGCCTGGTAAGTTTTTTCTCTTCCGGAGAAGATATTAAACTTAAGTAGAGATGATTTACCATAATAACCTGCAGAGAGGTAGTAGGAGCTCAGATCTGCATAGGCACGATCGAGGTAGCCATCAGAATATACTTTTGATAACCTCGCATCGACAGCAAAAGCATCATTTATCAGACCTGTACCTGCGGCTAATGTATGTTTACGTGTGTTGAAAGAACCAAAAGCATTATCAAACGTGGCATAGGGTTGTTTATTTAATCCTGTAGTTTGAATATTGACTGATGCACCAAAGGCTCCTGCACCATTGGTTGAGGTGCCTACACCACGTTGTATCTGGATTGATTCAACGGAAGATGCCATATCGGGCAGGTCTACCCAATAAACTCCCTGTGATTCGGAATCATTATATGGGATACCGTTTAATGTTACATTTACACGTGTGGCATCACTTCCACGAACACGTATTCCTGTGTAGCCAACGCCTGTTCCGGCATCTGAGGTAGTGACTACAGAGGGAGTGCTTTCAAGCAGGTATGGCATGTCTTTACCCATATTGGTTTCCTCCAGATCAACTTTTTTTATTTCGCTGAAAGATAATGGCGCTTTTTCGTCTGCTCGTGTAGCCATAACAATCACTTCGTCTCCCAGATAGGCATCTTCTTCAAGCACAATTTCCAGTGATTCTGTATGAGGTAAAGAGATATTTCGGGAATAGATTTCAAAGCCTACAAAGCTTATCTCAATGGAATAATTACCTGCTTTCAGGTTTTTAAACTCGAAATACCCCCTGTGATCAGTAGGGGTGATCAACTGTTTTTGAGATTTGAGCACCACATTGGCTCCATAGAGGGCCTCTCCGTTAGTTTTATCAGTTACATAGCCTGATAATTTGTATTGTGCCAAGGCAAATGTGCTTACAAAAACCGCGATGGCTGCTAATAGATATCGCATTTTAATTTACTTACTGGTTAAACAAACAGAGGTTAGGGGATTCTCTGCTACTTGTTCAACATACTCCCTTCGACCGCATTATCGGCATCAGGTATTATGGGTATGTTCTCAGCCTGGGATACTGACTACAAGTATTTGCTTGTACGTCAGGACATTTAGGCACCCCCCTTGCGGCAAAGTTAGTGAATATTGAATTTAGTACCTAAGACTATCAAAATGAGGTAAGGAATTAGACAATTTCGTTTATTGCTTTAAGTGCGCTATTCAGTCTTTTGTCATCATCACCACGAAGTTCAATGATTGGAGCATTATACTCCTCGAGAGTTTTCAAATAGTATTGATAGAGTGCTTCTCTGTCCGTAGGATTTTCTCTTAAAGGATCTTCCTTCCATGGGATATCTGGTTTTAAAAGCAAAAACAGATCAGGCACTCTTAGTTTTGCCTGCTCAAGGATAAAACTATCACAAGCCTTATACTTCCATTCAGACCATACTCTGATAACCTCCAGGCTAGTGTCGCAAATTAATAATTCAGGTGTATCTGATGCGGCCTCATTTTCTATTTTAATCTGCCCTTTTGCTATTTCAAGGAGGTCTTCTTTTTCATATTTGCCATCTGTTTTATTCAGGTACTCGCGCGCGAACTCTGGCACTAAGCTGGTATTAAGGTGTTCAGCTAGTGCTTTACTTAAAGTAGTTTTACCGGTCGATTCTGGACCTGTAACTACAATTTTTATTGTTTTTCCATTGATTTTCGCCATGCCATTAATCCTGAATAGGCCATGATGATATAAACACCATATAATATGGAATAGAAGTATATTCCTTTATAAATATAGATTACGGTTGCAAGAACATCCACGATAATCCAATAATACCAGTTTTCGATTTTCTTTCGGGTAGTAAGCCACATGCCGGTTACACTTAGAATGGATGTGGTAGCATCCCAGTAAGGGAGTGCTGCCGGCTCCAGATCTTCTATGAAATCTGGCAGATGTTCCAGGAAGTAACCAAAAACTATTATTCCTGCCACAGAGGCAATACCTATCAGTAAACTGTTTTTAAATGTACATGTAGTTACCGGTAGTTCTTCTTCATCTTTCTTTCTACCTCGGGTCCAGTAGTACCATCCATAGACATTGAGAACAAGGAAGAAAATATGCAGAATAAAATCACCATACAGTCGGATACGCCAGAATATTACGAATGAAATAAATACGTAAATGATACCGGATGGCCATGTGTATATATTCTGTTTGATCAAAAACCATACAGCTAACAAACCAAAGATCAATCCGGCCAGCTCCAGCATATCAATCTGGCTTGCATACCTAACTACTTCACTCCAAAATTCCTGCATAGAATGTTGATTAGATCGCAAACATAATTAGAGTTAATAACAATGCTAGAACAATATTTGATTGATTAATGATACGGTAAATATACTCAGCAGAAACCAGCCTATAAATCCTTGCAAAATACATACATACCTGGCAGCCCCTGTGGTGGGGATTGTACCGAACCCCAGGGTTACAAAGCTGTTCAGGCTTAAGGTAATGGCATTGAGGAGGCTTATTATTAACCCGGCAAGAAGCGCCAGGAATGGCTTAAAACGCCCTTTTTCATTTTTATCAATAAAATCCTTGAAATCTGCAATAAGCCTGGTTTTAGAGGTCACATCCCATTCTGAGGGGAAAAAGATATAGAAAACAGCAAAGATAAGAACCACGTAAATAGATATAAGAATAGAGAGGGCCGGATCAGTGCCATGATTGGTGTAAAACTTTAACAACTGGGCTAATTTCCACCTGAAATAGTTTTTGAAACCTCCATCGGTACGGTAAATATACCCGAGGCGGTTTAAGTACAGGTCCTTTATCTGTATGTAAGAGAGATTAGCTGATTCGATATCTCCTGTAGATTTATATCCATGGAATAAAATTTCATAGCTCTGAACCAGTTTATCAAAGTTTGTTTTATCGGCAAGTTCTTCATCATTTTCACCAGTGTATAACTCACAGTAATAACAATTGGCCCCATCCGGACTCTCCTCTCCATACAGGTTATCATACACTACAAATCCTTCATGAAACTGGCTAAATGGTATATATTTACCGAACTCAGGGAAAGAGACCTCATGAACATCTATTGGTCTTGTAAAGATATTATCAGCCATATCTACCCTGGTAGTAATTTTGCTGTCAGCAAATAAAATAGGAACGTGTACCTTATTATCCAGGAATATAAGTTTATCACAATCTATTTCGAATGTGTATTTAAGTGTATCAGAACTATAGAATGAGTTCTTTCTGACACTTAATTCGCTGGTTTTCTCCTCCAGAACCAATAATTCATTTGTTATTTGATTATTGATTATACCAACAGCTCTTGAGTTGTTCTTTTGAAATCTCAGGTTAGCAAGATCACTGGAAAAAACGCCAATGTTATCATAATAACTATTCCTGCTGATGAGTAGTTTATTTCTAATGCTGGATTTGAAAATTGAAATGCTTCCTGATTCGACATCCGGATTTTCAAGATTATATAGTATTAAATTATCAATGGTAGAATTCAGAATTCTCAGGCTTCTTAGTGGGCCATGATAGAACTCTAGCTGTTTAGCTTTCAAGTTTGCTATTGACATTGATGCGATTTCGCACCCATTGAATATTACTCTGTTAAGTTTAAGGTTAGACAACCCTTTCCCGGTAATGGTGCAGTTGTGAAACTCTATACTTTTATTAAGTTGGAGTATTCCAGAATCAATTTTAGCATTCTTAAAAACCCTGTCGATTTTCTGGATCGAGTAGTTACCTAAATTAATCACTTCATTATTATAAACAATCAGGCTGTCTTTACTATTGATTAACCTGTTTAGAATGGTCTCGATTCCGATAGGCTTTGAAATGGCAGGTTCAAAGGCTTCTTCCTGGTTTATTTGGGCAAAAGAGTTATTAAGTGTTATCAGAATTACAATGAATAACTTGAGTAACTTATATCTAGACTGGCGGTTCATTTTCTTTAATTATATTACTTCAGTTTCGCAACTTGCCGGTAAATACACTGGCTTTGGAATTGTAAGGATTACCTGAGGACCTTCTGAAAGACACAACCTGTCCTACATGCCAAAGTGCATCAGCTATTGGGCCATTGATCTGGTTCCAGAAAGGATATTCGGAAGTTTTCTCACCCCGCTTAAATATTATTGTAAATTCTTCGAGATCAGCATCACTGCTTCTTAGAATACCGCTGGCTTGTTTCAGGTTGTTTAGCGTTTTAGCCCTTTTCTGTTCAAAAGACATCCCTTTGGATGAAAAAGAACCATCATTTGGGCGTTTTAGAACAGAATTGAGAATTACTTCCGTCAGTCCCAGTATATGATCGATGGTTTCTTCTGATGTTCTGGCTTCTTCATTTGGTTTGAAGGCAAGATCATCGGGTCTAAGTCCTTCGGTTGCCCAGTAATAGCGGAATCCAAGGCCATCAATCATTCTGGCCACCACATTAGTGGCAGTATAAGACTCAGGGTATTCAGGTATTTGCTCATAGGGTAAATTATTAGTTTGATTGTCTTGTGCCATGGTATTGAAGGAGAATATTAGTATGACCAGTGATATCACATATTTTTTCATTTCTTTAATTATTTAGTCCTGAATCTCCACGATCATCTCAATTTCTACAGCAATATTTCTGGGGAGGGAGCCCATACCTACCGCAGCTCTTGCATGTTTACCTCTGTCGCCAAATACTTCAACCATTGTGTCAGAAAATCCATTCACAACTTCCGGCTGGTTCGTAAACTCCGGACTGCAATTTACCATTCCTGTTACCTTAACTATCCGCACCACCTTGTTGAGATCGCCAATTTCTGCTTTTAGAGCAGCCAGTTGCTGGATGGCGGTGAACCTGGCAGCTTCGTAGCCTTCTTCGATTGTTAAATCTATGCCAACCTTACCTGTTACGTTAGTACCGTCTGGTTTCTGAGGACCTTTGCCCGCCATAAACACAAGGTTGCCAGTACGCACTGAATTTACATAATTTGCCACAGGCTTCCCCGGTTCTTTTAATTCAATACCCAGAGAGGCAATTTTTTCTTCAACATCATAGTCATAGAGATCAACAACCTTTGATTCGTCTTCTTGAACAGGTTGACATGCAGCAGTTATCATTAGTGAGAATACCAGTGCTTTTCTTAATAGATCAGTCATCATTTAATAATGTTAGGGATGGAGATAAATGTAGCATTTAACCTTAAAATTAAGTAAATTGTTAAAGTATACATATTAAGCTAATACAAGATACTGTTTAAATGCGAATAACAATACTATAACCCTCAACTAACCTTAAAACGATATGGAAAAGAAACGTAGATTAATCCAGGTCTATGCCATTATTGTCAATGTAGTGGCAGTTATTACTTTTATTATTGCGGCAACCTCATTTATTTCTTCTATGATTGATCGGGCAGACCCTCTCTATGGGGGCTGGTCGAAGGCTGATTTATCTTCCTTTGAAAAGTATAAGATGGATGTACTTAAATCAACCACTAAAGAGGCAGCTTATGTTCCTACGGACGAAGAAATTCGAGGTATGTACGAAGCAGCTAAAACGTTTAAGATAAATGAAATATTACATCGAAGCTATAGAGATATGGTTGTAAGCGGGGTAATAATTGCGGTTGCCCTTATCTTATTTGGAGTTCACTGGAGCATAATGAAGAAGTATGAATCATCTGGTGGATGACATGATAAAATAACTCAAAATAAGATTAAAGAACATATGAGATCATTTTTAATTTAACCCAACACAAAATATACTGTTATGGAAAAGAAACGTAAATTAATCCAGGTATATGCCATTATTGTTAATGTAGTTGCTATAATCACTTTTATTGTTAGTTTAATGGCTTTTATTTCTAATTTAATTGACCGGACAGATCCAATTCATAGTGGGAGGTACAATGTTGATATATCTTCATTTGATAAGTATAAAATGGATATACTGAAGACTACTACAAAAGATGCCACCTATATTCCCACAGATGAAGAAATTCGTGGCATGTACGAAGCTGCCAGGGCTGATAAAACTAACATTACCATGCATAGAACTTTTAAAATAATGATGGTTAATGGTATTGTACTTTTTATTGCAATAATTCTTTTTGGTTCACACTGGTGGTTAATGAAGAAGTATGACACAGACTAAATAACGTAGCACTTACTGTAATTTATTATTGTTTAATCAGGGGTGTTTTTACATCCCTTTTTTGTGGTTTGAGTTTGGCTCCCTGATCATTCAAAAAGCTTAATCTCTTTGAATAAAGGTGGAAAATGATTAAATTAATAGTGGAAATCAACTCAATAAATCATGAAAAAAATCAGAACACCCCTACAAACGCTTGATGAACATAATCATCTGGCCTATGCGTTAATTCGATCAATGGTTGGTTTTGCTCTTTTTGTGCGAGGCTGGATATATATTGCTGCTCCGGAAACCATAAGTGACCTCGGTGCAGCAGACTCGCAATCTATGTGGTTTACCTATATAGCATTTGCCCATTTGGCTGGAGGGTTACTCCTTATGGTTGGATTATTATCCCGGCTTGCCGCTATTTTTCAAATCCCGATAATGGCGGGTGCTGTATTTATTGTGAATATAGATCATGGATTTGCAAGTATTAACCAGTCGTTAGAACTCTCGGCATTGCTGTTTATTCTGCTAATCGTATTTTCACTTTTTGGCTCTGGCTCATATTCAATTGATGAAGTTATTCATAGAAGAAAATTCACAAAGAATGAGGAGTCAGGGAAATTTATAACGCCTAAAAACATATAACTTCAGGCTATTTACAATTTATTGTTAATTATGATAAGTTTGCAAGTTAAAACTAACTTATCATGAGTAGCGAGAGTAAAAAAGAATGTATTTTTTGTAAACGAAATGATGCCCAAATTCCATTAGTGCAATTAAGTTATATGGAAAAAAGCTATTGGATTTGTCCTCAACATATCCCTATTTTAATTCATGATCCTGCCAAGCTTGCCGGGATGCTGCCGGGAGCAGAAAATATGCAGGCTGGGTAAGCAGCTACCTACTTCGCGTATAGAGAACCAGGTGATGGATTATAGGGTGTGGTAGAGACATTGTCTTCTAATTCAACTATTAGTATTTTTCATCAGAGAATGAAGATTGAATCAAATCTTACTGAAATCCAGAAATTCTGCGAAGGCAATTCCCTGAAGGACAAACCGTGAAATTCGAAATAGCCCAAAAATAAGAAAATGCTTAAACGGATATCTAAGTATACTCACAGCAAGAATAACTAAAGCATAAGGCGAAAAGGGGAATAATGCAGAGATAACAATAAATGCTCCTCCCCATTTTTGTGTGAATATCATATACCTCTTTAATTTCTGCTCGGTAAATGATTTTACTCTCTTATTCAATGTTATCCAATAACCGATCTTATAGGAAATTATCCCACCGATGTAGGAAAGAACACCCAATACGGTAAGCATTATAATGGGGGTCTCAAATTTTGTTGCCCACATCATAAATATGTCCGGAGGGATCATGCCTAATATAGATTCAGAGATGAAAAATGTTATTAAGACAGCACTATCTGAAAAAGTTGTAACAATAGTTTGAAATATACTATTAAAGTCTACCACATACTTGTTTAATAGAATTAGGGAAACAATAAATAAAGTATAGAAGAAAATTATTTTTAATACATTAAAGCCAATAAAGCTATAAAACCCCTTCCGGTGATAGTAATAATATAATATCCTTATCCTCCTGCTTAAACTGCTATTTAACCTTTTTTCTTTCTCCATCAATCAACCTTAACTTCTTGTCCACTAGAATAATTTAAAGTACTCCAGTTATTCTAAACCACAATAATAACTAACGGTGGGTGAAATTGAATTGATTAAACCTAATAATAAATAAGGAAGGAAACATAATTCCTGAATTACTTTAGCTTTGTATTACATTCTTTATTGAGAAAGCTAATGCAAATAGACTTAACAACCCCGGCTCTCCTGTTTCCTGCAATTTCATTGCTATTGTTGGCATACACTAACCGGTTTTTAACCATTGCACAATTAATTAGACAGTTAAAAGCAAATCTGAATCCTGAAAATTATATTCAGGTGAGTAAGCAAATAGGCAATTTGAAAAAGAGAGTAAGATTGATAATTGTTATGCAGGCCCTCGGAGTGTTAAGTATTCTGTTTTGTACAGTTTCAATGATTGCTCTTTTTTACACATCAGATTTTTCAGGGCACTTTAGCTTTGGTCTAAGTCTATTTTTTATGGTTGCCAGTTTGGCTATCTCTCTGTGGGAAATTCTTATTTCCGGAAAAGCCCTGGATGTAGAACTGGAAGAAATTAAGGCCCTGGATAAGAGGTTTAAATCAGATAAATAAGAGAATTTGGTGAAAACTTCTGGCGCCATTTAAACGTGTCGTCAGGTGATATCACCTGACGGGTACAAACTCGACTAACACTCTATTTCTCTATCAGCTCCAACCCCTGGTTAATTCCTTTCTCAATTGCCGGCACGCCACGATCCATCCATACAGGCATGGGTGCTCCTTTCAGGTAATAATCAAAGAACTGAGCTAACCTGATATTGAAATCTTTTCTATTTTGAAGCTTCAAAGGCCAGTGCGGTTCACCATTATAATTTAAGAACCAGGAAGGTTTACCCAATCTCCTCAACGAAACAAAGAATTCTATCCCCTGGTACCATGGTACATGACCATCGGCATCATTATGCATTACCAGCAGCGGTGTATTAATCTTATCAATATTAAATATTGGTGAATTTTCTATATATCGTGCAGGGTATTCCCATGGTGTTCCACCAATACGGCTTTGGGTATGCTCATATTGGAATTGTCGGCTTAGGCCCGACCACCAGCGAATACCACCATAGGCACTGATCATGTTGGGCACAGGTGCCCCGGCTTCAGCGGCTTTGAATATATCGGTCTTTGTTACCAGGTAAGCGATCTGGTAGCCGCCCCAGCTATGGCCCTGAACGCCAATATTATCTTTATCCACAAATCCTTTTTCAATAAGAGAAGTTACACCGGGGATCACACAGTTATAAGCACTTTCACCTGGATAGCCAAGCCTGTAGTGAACATCCGGGTTAAATATTATATAACCACGACTGGTATAAAAACTATAGTTGATCGTTGAACGACCAGGGGAAGGAGTCCAGTGCCTGTGTAATCCATTCGAACTCTTTTCATAAAAGTTTACAATCATGGGGTATTTCTTATTCGGATCGAAGTTTTCCGGCTTCACCAGCATTCCTTCAAGTTCTTTGCCATCCAGTGAAGTCCATTTAACAAGCTCAATGGTGCCCCAGTTGTACTCATTTTGCTGCGGATTGGCCTTGCTGATCCTGGTTTGTTTCTTAAAGCTTAAATCAGAATAACGAATATCAGGGAACTCCTGGAATGACTCCCGGGTAAAGATCAATTTATTGTTTTCCTTTGCTTTTATCGGTTGACTAAATAGGTAAGGGCCCGAAAGCAACTGATTTCCTTTTTTATTCTTGCTATTGTATTCGTAGTATCCTCTACTCTTATCATTTTCGTTAAATGCGGTCAGTAGCCATTTGCCAGAGCCATCAATGAATCGCTCTTCATCATCCAGTTTTACATATCGATAAGTGACCTTGCTTTCTCTTCCTTTGGTTAAACGATTGCCATCCCCATTTACAGGATCATACTGCCAGATATCATATCGGTCATAGATGAGCAAAGATTTATCATCCTCTGTCCAGCCTGGTGATCCATAAGGATAGGGGGGCGTAGGGGAATCGTGCAATTCGTTGTAAAATACTTTTCCTTTGGTAAGAGTGACAAGCTTATTATTTTTAATGGAATAAGTAAACCACGCACTGTCAACCATATCGTATCCATAAACATATTTACCGCCAGGGCTGAGGTTAATTCTCCCTCGAATTTTGGTTAGTGTCCTGGTAGTTTCTCCGGTATTGAGGTTTACTACGGCATAATCCTCATGCTGGTCGCCCAACCACTGACTTTCCAGCTGGTATGGCTCAGGATTGCTTACAATGGCATAGGAGGCGTTTCCATCCCTGTCTAATGTAATATCAGGGTAGTTGGTGGTTGCCAATTGAACTACTTTATTATTACTTATATGATATACGGCAGTGTAAGTTTTCTTCTTATCCCGATCCGCCTGCATTTCCTGCACTGTATAAAGACGAGGTTCATTGTATGTCCAGACTTCTACATTCACAATTTCTTCGTCAATCAGGGTGGTGTCCTTCACGACAGGCGGAGTGGCAAATCCAAAGTACATTTTACTGTCATCTTTTGAGAAACGTATCCTGCCATCCGCAGATACCATGTATCCTTCAGGGGCTGATGTTTTATTGGCAACCAGTTTGGCATCTTCCATTCCTTCGCTCCAGGTATATACCTCATTAGGCCTTACCTGTGCTTTGGTTGTGTCTTTATCTGCTACAAATCCTAAATGTTTACCCGACTCACTTAGCATAAGCTGAGGGAACTTAGCTTTTTTTGAAGTCATTACTTCGGTTAAAGCCATGGTTTCAAGATTAAGCACATATACACCAGCGATTTCGGTAGTATCCTTTCCGGAAGTTGAAAATGCCATTCTCTTTCCTTCCCTGGCAAAAAGATAGCTGGTAACATATTTAAAAGTATCCTGCTTTGCCGTGTGAAGGTTTCTTACTACCAGGTGGTAGCCGTTATCCTTACCAACTTTGCGCTCTTTTTTCTTTTTGTCCTTTTTTTCAGGTTTAGTTTCTTCAGACTCTTCTACCTTTTTATCTGCTTTCGCCTCCTTCTTCTTTTCTGCTTTGACTTCTTCCAGTTGATATGCTACAAACCCTGCCCATTTTTCAGGAATTTTATATGATTTTACATTAGCTATTTTAGTTAATGACTTGTTTTTGAGGGAATAGACACCCAATGTATCTTTGGGCATATCTTTCTTTTTTACCTTTTTTCGCTTCATTTCTTTCACGCTGTCCTGCCAGGCCTTGATGGTAAAAAGCGCAAACTCAGAATCGAAAGTAAACTGGCCTTTGCTGCTTCTTTCATATCCGAAAACTATATCGGCCGAAGAATCTTTGACTTTCAGATGATTGTCTTTTTCACCTTTTTCAAGTGAATACATGATAAAAGAACCATTGGGAGAAATGGACTTATCTTCAATAGTATTCCAGATATCAAAATCGGGGTGATCGAGCGTTTTTTTCTGGGCGAATGAAACCAGACTTATGAATATAAACAGGATTGAGAAATTAGCTTTCATGTCTTAATAATTTAGTTAATGCTAAGCTACATTATTAATTAAAATTGGGAAAAAGGTTTTTGATGATTGGTGAATGACTATTGTGGAGAGACTATTTCAACACAAACTGTCCTCTGAATACCTGATCATTTTTAGAATTTATAAGGATATAGGTATATAACCCATCAATTCTATTTTGAATTAAATAGTCAAGTTCTCCATTTGTGAAGTTCACTTTTTGAGATTGAATCACATGCACTCCTTTCGAATCGATAATTGTAAGTTCCCAGGTATCATTGTTACTTTCAGAGAACCTGAATCGGATTTCTCCATTCGAAGGATTAGGGAAAAATTCCAGGGAGTTAGTGGATAAATCGTCAATACCTGTTATTACAACTTCTACTATGTCTGATAGTTCACTAATACAATTGTCAACAATAATGGCCACCTGGTAATTACCTGATTCTGTGGCTTCATATGTTTCAGAAATTGCACCAGGAAGAATGCTCCCATTAAGGTACCATTCTACGTTTTCAGTAGTTTCTGTATTTAATAAGTATGGATCTTCACTTAGGGTAGTAATGACAGGTTTTGGAGGGTTCACACAGAAAGTTTGAGTAACCGAACTTGCAGTTTCATAATTACTATCACCATTTTGATAAGCAGTAATCGAAACCTGGCCAGCAGAAGTTGGGGTAATAATATTTCCGGTAAGTGTTACATAACCATAATCAATTATTAAATCAACATTTAAACCGGAGGAAGCAGAAACAGTAATGGTGTATTCTTGTCCACCCTCAACCATATCAGGTATTGCTTCAAAAGTGATCTCTTGTGAAACTTTATCAATAGTTCCATCACAGTCATTATCCTTGCCATCCGGTAATGCAGGAGCAGCGGGGTATCTGTCAGAATCATTGTCATCACAATCAGTGTTGTTACCAACATACCCTTCCGGCTGTGTGCATGAAATTTGTGATGTGTTGATGTCACCATAGCCATCAGAGTCATTATCTATGTACCATGTCGTATTGAGGCCTTCATCTACACTGCCATCGCAATTATTATCGATCTCATCGCATACTTCGGTAGCACCTGGATTGATGGTTGCTTCGGTATCGTTGCAGTCTGAATTATCCAGTACATAACCAACCGGCTGTACGCACTGTGTAAGGGTTACGGCAGGATTACCGTAATTATCTAAATCAGAGTCTTCATACCAGATGGTA
>JBDLIU010000060.1:0-19764 GCA_039714715.1 Bacteroidota bacterium | reverse complement strand
TAATGGGGAAGACGATTGCTTAAAACCCCATAAGTAAACGTACCCAACACAGCACTAAGCAATGGAATAAGAAACACCCACCCCTGGTGACCTGCTAAAATAAACAAGGGCCCCGGACAAGCTCCTGTTAATGCCCAACCTAATCCAAATATTGTTCCGCCTATCAGGTTTCTTGGATACCCTGGCTCCTGTGTAGAAACAGTAATATAGCTTCCAGCACTATCTTTCAGTTTAGTTTTCTTAATAAACCAGATGGTTAAAACACCAAAGGCCACAGCCGAACCTATCACACCATACATATGGAATGATTGAAACCTGAACATCTCCTGAATTCTAAACCAGGATATTATTTCTCCTTTGCTCAGTATAATTCCGAACAAAATACCCATTATTAAAAATCTTATATATTTCATATCTACAAACTCATTATTAACGGTAAACCAATATGTGTCATTAACAAACCTCCAATAAAGAAGCCAATCACCGATACCAGCGACCACCACTGAAGGTTACTTAACCCACCAATAGCATGCCCCGAGGTGCAACCATTGGCATAGCGTGTACCGAAACCAACAAAAAATCCTCCTGCAACTAGGAAGATCAGGCTTTTTAAACTCCATATATTCTCAACACCAAAAATCTCCTGAGGAACATAGGTAGCTCCTGGATTGGTTAATCCTATAGCTTTAAGATCTGCTGCAGTACTTGCAGCAATGGCTACTGTCGAATCAGGTGTAAGAAATTTTGCAGAAATGTATCCTCCAATAATAATCCCAACAATAAAGGTCAGGTTCCATATCTGATCCCGCCAGTCAAATTTGAAAAAATCTGACACCTTGCCCGCTCCCGCTATTGTGCATACGGTTTTAAAATTTGTAGAAAGGCCAAAACCCTTTCCGAAATACAATAATGAAAACATCACATAGGCTATCAAAGGCCCTGAAACCCACCAGGGCCACGGTTGTTGAATAAACTCAATTGCTTCTTTCATAGTTTTCTATTTAGAAATGTGTCAGGTCACAGTGTTCAATACATGATAGAACCTGTGTTACCTCTTGTAGTTTTAATTTATATTTAATGCTCTGTCCTTCTCTTTTACTTTCTAAAACGCCCTTGGCTTTCATCATATTCAAGTGATGAGAGGTGAGCGACTGCTCCATTCCCAGCATGTTACTAATTTTAGAGACAGCAGCCCATTCCTGGGTTGACAAAATATTAATGATTGCTAAACGTGATGGATGAGCAATGGTTTTTAAAATAAAAGCCGCTTTCTCCAACTCTTCGTTTTGTAACATGCCTTCTGTCATACTATTCTTCTTTATTAAAATAAAATGTTTCCGGTGCAGGCCTTAATGCACGATTGAACCATATAGGCCTTCGCTCACCATTAGGCCCTGGAGCAGGTCTTGTCCATGATAACCACTCTTTATACACTTCGAATGATTTATCAGTATCCACGAAGATATCACCATAGTTATCATCGGCATGTGCTACCTCAATTCTTACCTTTTGATGCCAGCAGTGCATACCACTTATTGGATCAGGATGAACAGGGAAGGTAATATTCTGATGAACACCGCCATCTGACCAGAAAATCCTTTTCGAATCTTTATCATCACTTTCATATGGTTTTATGCCATTAATCGTTGACATCTTCCACTTGCCTTTTTCTTTGTTCTCGATCCTAACCGTATTGGTTGCCCAGCGATTAGCCTCCTTGTCCTGTGGGCGTCTCCACCTACCCAAGTGATGTGAACATGCCACAACGCCCGGTTTCATTCCTTCGGTCACCCAAACCTTATCAACAAAGTAGCCTATATCGGTATTTACCCTGATCATATCACCCGTTTCAAGTCCAAAATTTTTGGCATCTGATGTATGCATCCATACCGGGTTACGATTAGCTATCTCGGTAAGCCATTTGGCATTGCCGGATCTTGAGTGGATCAACACAGGCAACCTGAATGTAGGTACCAGCGGGAAGTCTCCTTTCTCCCTGTCCATTTCCTGCTCATGCACATGACTCTTGATATAAGTAGGAGTAGTGTACTCAGGCCATTTCCAATCATCCATGGTTTGAGAATAAAACTCCTGCTTACGCGATGGTGTTGGAAAACCTACTACATTTTCGCCATCAACATGTAAACCAATGGCTGCTCCATCTTTAGTGATAAGTCCAGTTTTTTCATCAACAGATGCACCTGCCATCTGATCAGCTGATAGTTTAGTTTTATGTAATTCATAAACCGATGATTCAATTTCGAATGCCCCATACTTCTTCATATAGTCCAGTGCATTCATATTCTCTTCAGCTGCCTTTTCGGGCAACCCTTTTATGTTTTCGAAAATAAATTGATAATATTCATCGATAGTGATTTTTTCTCCTTCACGATAGGGCGAGATAAAATGCTCACGGATGCCCAAACTACCATCAGGGTCTATTCGCCATGAAAGTTCAATCCAGAATTCATCCTCCTCCCAAACTTCTCCGGGATTTACCTCATAAGTAAATTCAAATGGTTTTCCCTGTCGTCTGGCATATTCTCGCAGTACGGGTTGCCTGAAGGCTACCCATATGCCACTATGTGTTTCATAACTATTCACATCGTGCCTTTCGGGTGCCAGCCCCATTGGCAGCACATAATCAGCAAAATAGGCTGTTTCACTCCAGGTTGGAGTGAGGGCAATATGCATGCCTACCTTTTCTTCATCAGATAATGCCTCTATCCAGCTAAATCCATCCGGGTATGTCCAGATAGGATTAAAAACCCGGGTAAAATAGGTATCCAGTTTGCCCCTTCCTTCTTTTAAGAAATGTGGCAATAACTGGCTCATTTCAAAGAAAGCGAGTGGATACTCATTAGGGAAATGCAATTCATTCCAGAATTTCTGTGCCGGAGGATTATCGAAGAATGTTGGCTTAAATTTATTCCAACTGCTTGGAGAAGTACCTCCTTCTGTACCCACACTACCGGTAAGCACATTCAGAAAATGTAGCGCCCTGGACACTGCCCAGCCCCCCAGGTTACCACTACCTGCACTTCGCCAGTTATGCGAAGCAAATTGAGATCCTGCTTTACCTATTCCACGAGCTACTTCAATAACTGTAGCTGCTTTCACTCCACTTTCCTGTTCAGCATACTCAGGGGTATATTCCTTATACTCTTCCTTTAATTTCTCAATATAATTCTCAAATGTAACATCGGTATCCGGATGTTTCTTCTCCAGATATTCTTCCCAGTTCACCCAGCTTTTTACAAACTTTTTATTCATCAAGTCTTCCTCGATGATAATTTTTGCCATCGCCAATAATACTGCAGCTTCAGAGCCCGGGTTGCTTGGCAGCCAGTAGTTAGACATGCTGGCAGTGTTGGATAAACGAGGATCCATGGTGGCCAACTTGGCTCCATCCATCATTCCTTCCATAATGCGTTGTGCATGCGGATTAAAATAATGGCCCGATTCAAGATGTGCACTGATTAACAAGATAAACTTGGCATTGGCAAAATCAGGTGATGGCCTGTCGTATCCATGCCATATGTTATAGCCAAAGCGCGCACCTGATGAGCAGACGTTGGTATGGCTATTATGGCCATCGACATTCCATGATTTTAGCACACGGTCCATATAGCCTTCATGACCCGGCCGCCCTACATGGTAGGCTATTTCATTATTTCTTTTTTCCTGCAGAGCCTTGCGAATTCTACCGGCAATATCATCCAGTGCATCATCCCAGGAAACCCTTTCCCAATCACCCTCGCCTCGCTTGCCTTTACGCTTCATTGGGTATAATATCCTGTCCGGATCCTCTACCTGATTAATTGTAGCAGGACCTTTGGCGCAATTTCTTCCACGGCTGGCCGGATGATACGGGTTACCCTCAAACTTTCTTATCTTCCCATTCTCGTTATCAATATAACTCAAAAGCCCACATGCCGACTCACAATTAAAGCAAGTTGTAGGAACTATCGAATAGTTTTTAGTTTCCTTTTTAGTCCAACCTTTTGATTCATATTCTGTCCAGTTATCCCACTGCTCCGGTGGAGGATAGTTTGTAAGCTCTCCCGGTTCTGTAAGCCTTGGAATTCCTGGATCTTCCACATCGTGCAGATTAGGTATTATGCCCAGACTTTCTGCAATCTTCTCTATTACTGATGGTTTATGTTTATATGTTTTAGTTTTCATGTCAGATGTATGTTGTCAGTTGTCAAATGTCAAATGTTTAAATACTTCTTAATTTGTTTTAGTAGTGATAACACTCTTTGCCACTATTTTGATTAATTCTTCGTTTTCCTGAAGCAACCATGGTAAAATGTCATTGGGTCTAGCCAGTTCTGCCTTATCAACCAGGCGTAACCAGTATTTTGATTCTCTCAATTCTTTTAATGAAACCTCACATTTATTAATGAAATCCTTTTTACTCTGAGCGGAATGAGATTCTTCATAATTAGCTCCCGATGAGGTGCCAGCACGAAACAGTTGCCCGTATGTATGTTTGGCTTCAAAGGATTTTTTCATGTAACCTCCAAGCTTAACGATGTTAACTGCAAACGTTAAAAATCGTTCCGACATCTCATCTCTATAGTCTCTTGCCTTTGACATTATACATGGTTCATTTTACGTTTTACATCAAGTCAATGGAATTCTTTGAGGTGCTTCAACCCAAATAGTTTCCGTTAAAACGATTCCTATTAAGGCTATAATACTAGCAATTGGCAGTGATAATCCTGCCAGGATAAGAGCCAGTGGCAAAATATTACCAAACACAACTACTCCCAGCCAAAATCTCATTTTATATCGACCCTTAAGGATCATTTCAACTGTTTTCTTCGCATCTACTGTAGGATGTGTTATGGTCAGCTCAAATGCCATCACAACAAGGTTGATGACAATTGAAGCCACAACCACATATCCGAGATATCCATTCCAGGCAGCATCAGAGTTCATAAAATAAGCACCAATTGCCAATGCTCCTGCCCCAGCCATAAAGCTATGAACCAACATATGCAATGGCATTGTAGGGCTTTGCCAGAAATCCCTTCCTTTTGCCTGTGCAAATAAGAAAGCCGTGTACACTGCTACAACTACACCAATAATTGCAGAAGCCCAGAATCCAATGGTTTCTACAATTGAAATTTCGAAGTACTTGCCAGCAGCCCAAAGCGTAACCATGCCACCAAAAATAGTAATAGCGTAACCTCCTTTTACTAACCATGAATTCCACTGTGGACGTAAAATCACATATAAAAATCGAGTTGGTTGATCAAGGTCTTTAACCAATAATCCTCCTGTTAGTGTTAAGAATACAATCCCGAGGGCCATGGTTAACCATGTGGTTTCTGTTGAAAAGCCAACACCTAATAATTGTGCAAGGAATAAAACTAAAACAGATCCTGCCGCTATTGCCTTAGTGAACACATAGCCAGATACTTCCCAACCCCAAAGTATTCCCTTATCTGGAGTGTCATAAACACGTTTGGCATTAGCTTTCTCCATGATTACAGACATAGAACTTCTTGGTTGATCATTAGCTCCTTTGTAAGTCATGGTTGTTGATGGTGTGCCTGCCAGTTCTGATGCCATTTGATCGTAAGGCTTTTTCGAAAGGCTTTCAGCAAACTTTGCATAATGGCCCACACCATTTGACTGAGATCCCCAAATGTAGTTGTCTGAACGATCTGTTGCATGAGGTGTTAATGAAACCTCATCTGCATTAATGTAAAACACATTAGGATTAGTGCCTTTCTCAGGTTTACGAACCATTACATTTTCTCCGGCCAGTAGCTTAGATATCTCCGATTCAGGGTTATCCATATCACCGGAAACAATAGCATGCTCAGGGCATACATTAACACAAGCAGGCTCAAGACCAATATCAACTCTGGGCGAACAATAATTACACTTGGCTGCAGTGTGGGTGTCGGGATCAATGTAAAGGGCATCATAAGGACAAGCCTGCATACACGATTTACACCCAATACAACGATCACTGTTGAAGTCAACAATACCATCAGGTCGAATGTGTAGACATTCAACCGGACAAATCTCCACACAAGGAGCATCAGTACAGTGGTTACAGCGTGTTACTGAAAAAAGTCTTTTTGTATCAGGATAATTGCCTTTTTCTGTCTGTTTGACAAATGTTCTGTTCACTCCAACAGGCACATCGTGCTCTGATTTACAAGCTACCGTACAGGCATGACATCCAATACATTTTCGATTATCGAGGACGAATCCGAATTTCATAGAGCGGTTTTTAATTAAGTTAAAAATCAGTCATTTCAAAAATTTATCAATGAAACGAATCCATGAATGTATGAACATATTTTCATATATTCAAATGATTTATAGAAGATTCTTTGAATTCTGCAATAGATTATTTGTTTTGTTAAATGTTTGACGATTGATTATTCTGACATATTTAGAATTAAGTTAAGTATAACTAATGCTGGTAATCCCGACATAACCAATACTTTCTATTAAAATATAGCAATGTTAATATCGTGTTTTTATTGCTAATTTTGCCGCGTGAGAAATGTGCTAATCATATTACTTTGTTTTGTTGCCATTAGTGGCAATAGCCAGGATATAGAAACAGAAAATACTTTCCTGGCTAATAATGAGCGCTGGACGCTGGAGATTCCCCTATGGGTTCCGGGATTTCGAGGGAATTTAGCATATGGAAATATTACACTTGATGGAGAATCCGGTAACCTGCCAGACTTTCCGGGTCAACTACCCGATGAAGACGGGAATATATTCACCAGGTTTTTTAATGGAGGAAAAAGCTTGAGGTTTTTCTTTGTAGGCAGAGCAGCTTATGAGTCTGATAAAATTCTTATCCAGGCTGATGCTATTGGAGGCTCTGTAGGAGCCAACTTGAAATTCAATTATAATGATATCTCTTTAGTTGATGCCACCATCAATGCCGGTTTTGCAAGAACCTATTTTGGATATGAACTATATGAAGTCTGGTCCGAAAAAGGTGAGGCTCGATTTCGAATACATGGGTATGCGGGAGCACGCCTTACTTATTTCAGCTTTTATTCTGAATTATTTAATACAATTAAAACCCTTGATATACAAAACACCTGGCTTACAGCTTTAGTAGGTGTGCATTTACAACTTGATACAAGGAAGTGGCAATTTACGTTAACCAGTGATTTGGGTGGATTTAGATTTAATGACAGGATTAACTACTCTAACCAGCTTACAGTTTATTACCGTGTTAGTGATTTGGTCTCTATCCGTGCCGGATGGTATGATATAGATGTTAAACATAGAAGCACCTTAAATGGTCAGACTTTTAAATGGCAAACCCGCTTATCAGGGCCAAGTTTGGGCGTGGGTTTTCATTTTTAGGGTGATATGTTATCGCACCTTTGGTGCTTTACTATACCAATTCTCATACTCAGGGATTGAGATGAAATAAGCCGGAAGCCACAACGTGGCGAAATCAACTGAAGTATGTTGGTAAAATTGTCTATTGCAAAATAAAACACTACATTTGCACTCCGATTTCTAAAATCGGGAAATTAAATAATTATTTAACACATGTACGCAATTATAGACATAGGCGGTAAGCAGTTCAAAGTAACGCAAGACCAGTACGTTTATGCACCAAAAATGCAAGACGAAGAAGGCGCTTCCGTAGAGTTCGACAATGTGTTGTTGTTTGACAACGATGGTAAGGTCGAAGTGGGTACTCCTCAAGTAAAAGGAGCGAAGGTAACAGGTAAGGTCCTGGAGCATGTTAAAGATGACAAAGTAGTTGTTTTTAAGAAGAAAAGAAGAAAAGGATACAAGGTGAAAAACGGCCACAGGCAGGAGTTCACTAAAGTACTAATTGAAAATATCTCCAAATAATTTAGAGCATGGCACATAAGAAAGGAGCTGGTAGTTCGAAAAACGGAAGAGAGTCGGAAAGTAAACGACTCGGTGTAAAGATTTATGGTGGACAGGCAATCATTGCCGGAAACATAATTGTTCGTCAACGAGGAACAACACATCACCCTAGTACTAATGTAGGTATGGGTAAAGATCATACGCTTTATGCATTGAAAGATGGTGTGGTACAATTCAAAAAAGGGAGGAAAAACAGGTCATATGTATCTGTAGAGGAGCCTGCTGCATAAGTAAGTACTTGTAATTAAAGAAACAGAAGACCCTGACATTCATTGTCAGGGTCTTTTTTATGGATTGAATTGAATCAAACAAACAAATCTTGCTAGATTGTCTCAACATTTTTTGTCATACTGATCAAACCGCCACCTGGCGGTTGAGAAGTATCTTTGCCAAAACCTCAGAGACGTCTTCTTTGGGGTAAAGATGCTTCTACCGACAGGTCGGTATCAGCATGACAAAAGAAATAAGAGTTGTACCCACTTAACCTGCCAAATAGATAGCAGTTTAACTCGTTTTAACCTAAATTGGCTACCTGAACCAGCAAATTATGTTTAATAAAGTATTAATTCACATTCTACTTATCACATTACCTATTCCTTCATTAGCCCAGGTCTCCTGGGGCGCAAAAGGTGGAGCCAGCGTAACCACTTTAGGCACTTCAAACATCTACCAACCGCGATTAGCGTACCATGCAGGCTTGTATTATGCCCAGCATCTTGAAGATCAGTATGGAATGCAGTTCGAATTGATCTATTCCTTACAGGGTGCCAGGGTAAACAATGGAGCTAATGGAAGACTTAATTACCATTATATTACTGTTCCGGCAGTTTTAAAACTCTACTTTAAAGAAACAATATATGCAGAAGTTGGTCCGCAAATCGCTTATTTACTAAAAGCAACCTATAAAGAAACAGGATTTGAAGAAGATCGAACTTCCAGTGTGAAAAAATTTGATTTCCTGGGATTGATAGGTTTCGGCAAAGATACCGATATGGGCGGTAGTATGGGCATCCGCCTGGGTGTTGGTGCAACCAATCCGGCAGGAGCCTCTGTAGGGAATACTTTTGTACCAAGAAACCTGTTTATGCAATTCTACGTTGCACTTCCTATAAACGAATTTGAATAATGAACACATTAGGGAATGTAATATGGATAGTCCTGGGAGGATTTATCATATTTATTTTATACCTGTTTGGTAGTATTATCCTTATGATAACCATTGTAGGAATCCCCTTCGGAATTCAAACCCTTAAAATGGCCAACCTGGCCTTATTCCCATTTGGCAGGGAAGCGGTGCAAAGCAACAGGTCTGGTGGTTGCCTGCATATTATAATGAATATCATCTGGATATTGGTAGCCGGAATTGAGATTGCTATTACTCACCTTGTATTAGCTTTATTATTTGCAATTACTATTGTTGGTATCCCATTTGCAATTCAGCATCTTAAACTAGCTTACCTTGGGTTAGTGCCATTTGGGATGGATATTGTGGATAAGAAGTAGATATGAGACGCTAGACATGAGATGCTAGACAATAAGCTTGAATAGTTGTAGCAAAATGAAATCTTGCGTCTTCGCGCCTTTGCGGCTAATTTTGAACTAATGAAAAAAGATAATCTGAAACTCTATTTCATCGCCATTGTTCCTAATGAACCTCATTTTTCAGAGCTAAAAGCATTTAAGACCGAATTCAAGGATCGATTCAACAGTAAGGCAGCGTTACGGTCTCCTCCTCATATCACGCTCCATATGCCCTTTAAATGGAATGAAGAAAAAGAAGATAGGTTAATCAAGACTTTAAATATGCTGGCTGAAGAGCACAGCCCTTTCGATCTAATATTAAATGACTTTGGAGCTTTCCCGCCCAGGGTGATTTTTGTAAAGGTGGGTGAGAATGATCAACTTCATAAATTACAGAAAGCAGTGCAAAAGGTGGCCAAAACTAGCTGGCATATTTACCCAAAAGAACCCCAACGACCATTTCGCCCACACATGACTGTGGCCTTCAGAGATCTTAAGAAACCGGCTTTTCACGAGGCATGGTCTCAGTTTAAAGATCGGAAATATTCTGCCCAGTTCGAGGTTTTTGACATATGCCTGTTAAAGCATAATGGGAAGAGTTGGGATGTGTTGGAGAGAGTACAACTAAACACTGGTCGTAGGATATCCTACGACCAGTAATTTATTGTGTTCTAGGGTACCCTTTTCTGCGGTTTTCGCTCCGGTCTTTTTCTTGGTTCTTTCACCTTGAAATTAGTTGATGCAGACTGTCCGTCTATAGAAACTTCGAGTTTGTACCCTCCTTCAATCAGGTAAAACTTATCGTTTTCTTTTTTCTTTAAGCCATCTTTTGTGTCTACTTTGGCTTTCTTTAGCTCCTTATTGAAACCTGCCAGCTTATCTGCATCTATTGTATAATCATAGGTTAAATAATTGATGCCTGTTTCCAGGTTACGATCTGCCGAATATAGCAAGGTGCCTTTCTTGGAATATACATTCAGCTTGGCAATTCCTCCATTCTTAACATAAAGCGGCACCTGCATCTCTGGCTCAAAGAAACCATACCACCTAGACCAGCGGACACCCCCCCAGCCTTTGTTATAAGTTGGATCATCTACACCAAACATGTGAATATTTTTAGCCATTAGCCTGGCATCCAGTTGCTGTAGTTCTTCTACATTAGCTTTATAGATAGAGCGACCATGCGTACCAATTACCAGATCATTAGCTGCTTCCTGTATTACCAGATCGTGAACCGGTACATGAGGAAGCTTCTTATCCATAATGTTGAAAGTCTTACCTCTGTCTAACGAAACATAGAGACCATGATCTGTACCCACATAAATCAGGTTTTCATTCACGGGGTCTTCTCTAATCACATTTACAGGCTCTTTCGGCAAATCGGCACCTATCTTCTCCCAGGTTGCTCCTCCATCATTCGAAACATAAACCATGGCATCAAATCGATCCCATCGATAACCATTAAGCGCCACATAAACTCTATCCTTATCAAAATTAGATGCCTCTACCCTGCTTACCCACTGCTCTTTCTCCAGCCCGGCAGAAATATTTTTCCATGTTACACCGCCATCGCGGGTTACATGTACCAGGCCATCATCAGAGCCTACATAAATCAATCCGAACTGAAGTGGTGATTCATCAATGGTTGTCAGAGTGCCATAAGGTACATTACCTTTCTTGCCTCCTAATGTTAAATCTTCTGATGTAAGATCCCAGTCTTTAGCCTGGTTTAGCGACCTGTGGAACTTGTTGGAGCCAAAATACACCACATCCTGGTTATGAATTGATAAATGAATCGGGCTTTGCCAGTTAAACCTTAATGGATTTTCGCCTAATTCATGGCTTGGTTTAATACTTTTAGTTTCACCTGTAGCCTTATTTATCCTTGCATAATTACCAAACTGCAATCCGGTATAAACCGTATTGTTGTCTCTTCTATCAATCACCACCTGCATACCATCGCCACCATAAATTCCTTTATAAGGGTATTGTCCTCTGCCGTGCCAGCTTGTTCCATGCCTGTAATTAGCTGGACCTGTCCATACACCATTATCCTGTAGCCCACCGTAAACATTATAATTCTTGGCATAGTCAACATTCACAGCATAAAACTGTCCTACTGATGGTGAATTTTGCTTTGTCCAGGTTTCGCCATCATCATAGGTGGTATTAACTCCACCATCATTTCCATTAATCATCAAGCCTTTAGTATTGGCACTAACCCATAATGCCTGGTGGTCACCATGCTGGTTATCACCACCTATGCTTTCCCAGTTTTTACCACCGTCATCAGACCTTAGGATTGGTACGCCAAGGATATAAAGCTTATTCTCATCATAAGGAGCCACTTTGATGACTCCAAAATAATATCCATAGCTGGAGTAAAGGCCATCAATATAGTCTTCATGTGTTTTCGCCCAGGTATCACCACCGTTCTCAGACACATATACTTCTGCTCCTTTAACCGGGGTATCAAATAACATGGAATTAGCATCCTCAAGATAGGATACAAGGTCATTGGGCTTTACTTTATCAGCTTTTACATCATTCTTGATATCAACTGCATTATACTTTCTCGGGAAATAATTTCGATCCAGAAATTCATTTATGTCCTTGTCTTTAAGATTAAGGAAGTCGGCTTTTGACATCGACCTGAGTATATTCTTAGTTACAACATATTCATCCTTTTCAGGGTCCCTCCTGTTTTGGTTATCCAGCAATGCATATATTTTGAATGGATTCTGATATGAAATTGCTAATCCAATACGTCCAACTCCTTCATCAGCCGGGAAACCGTTGTCAGCGGTTGTAATCAATTTCCAGTTTTTACCACCATCGGTCGATTTGTAAATACCTGATCCCTTACCACTGCCTTTGAAATTCCACGCTTTTCGTTCTCTTTCCCACATACCGGCATAAAGGATATCAGGGTTTGTTGGGTCAATTACCAGATCCACTGCTCCTGCATCATTGCTTACAAACAACACTTTCTCCCAGGTTTTGCCTCCATCGGTAGTTTTATACACGCCCCTTTCAGGGTTAGGTGAGTATAAATGACCCAAAGCTGCTACCCACACTATATCGGGATTATTGGGGTGAAGAATTACCCTGCCAATATGATGCGTGTCGTCAAGGCCAAGGTGCTCCCAAGTCTTACCACCATCGGTACTCTTATACATGCCATTTCCTGAATAGGAAGATCGACTTGAGTTACTCTCTCCGCTACCTAACCAGATAATATTGTTTTTCCAGTCGACAGCAATATCTCCAATGGTCATTACGGCTTCATAGTCAAACAATGGTTTGAAAGAAGCTCCTGCATTTTCAGTGACCCATAATCCACCTGACGCATAGGCTACATAATAATGATGAGGATTCTCATCATTTACAGCCAGGTCTGTTACACGACCGCTCATAATGGTTGGGCCAATATTGATCATTTCAAGACCTGCTGCAACCGACTGATTGGCTACCTCTCCCCTCTTTTTGTAACTATTCGCTCTATCATTTGCTGATGTAGCAGAAGTCTGTGCCATTGCCCATCCGGTAACCAGGATTATTAATAATGTTATGGATGTTTTTATTAAGCTAAGATGTTTCATAAGTGATAAGATAATTCTGGTGAATATGACACTAAGTTAGACCCTGCAATAATATAATCGAATAGATTTTATTTAGGTGGTAAGTTCTTACTACTTTTAACCTCCTGTTGATTGGCTTAGCAACAACTTAATTCTTTCTTATGAAACAGAAAAACTGGAAAATTCTGAATAAACCTTCCATTAAGGAAGTTGAAAAATTAGCTAAAGCTATCAACGTTAATCCTCAATTAGCCACTCTTCTAATCCAACGTGGAATCAAGGATTTCGGTCAGGCGGAAAAATTCTTCCGGATTACTATGGATCAGCTTCATGATCCTTACCTGATGAAGGATATGGATGTAGCAGTAGATCGATTAAATACTGCTATTGAAAACAAGGAAAAAATCCTGATTTATGGCGATTACGATGTGGATGGGACTACGTCTGTAGCCATGATGATAAGGTTTCTTCAAAACTATACCTCCAATACCGACTTCTATATTCCTGACAGGTATTCAGAAGGCTATGGTGTGTCGGAAGAAGGTATTCAATGGGCCATAGAAAAAGAAATTGATCTGATTGTCAGTCTTGATTGTGGCATTAAAGCACACAAGACCATACAAATCGCGAAAGATAATGGCATTGATTTTATAGTTTGCGATCACCACAATCCCGATGAAACATTACCACCTGCAGTTGCTGTCCTTGATCCTAAAAGGGAGGACTGTGATTATCCGTATAAAGAATTGTCAGGTTGTGGGGTGGGATTCAAGCTTTTGCAAGGATTAACAGACCAAAATAAATGGGATAATAAAGATCTATGGCCGTTGATAGATCTTGTAGCTGTTAGCATTGCCGCTGATATTGTTCCGATAACAGGTGAAAACAGGGTACTTTGTTCCTTTGGGATAAAGAAACTTGAGGAAGATCCCATTCCGGGATTTAAAGCACTGATTGAAATCGGCAATTTAAAAACGCCACTTACTGTTACCGGAATTGTTTTTGGGATAGCCCCCAGGATCAACGCAGCCGGTCGTATTGATCATGCCCACGGAGCCGTTGACTTGCTTCTTAGTAAAGACCCGGAGGAAGCACAAATCCTGGCGGGACAGGTGAACACAAAAAATGAAATCCGAAGAGAGACTGAGCAGACAATCATTGAAGAAGCGCTTAAGATGATTGAACAGGAGCCTGACGAAAAGAAAAGTACAGTACTATATAAAGAAGACTGGCACAAAGGAGTGATAGGTATTGTGGCCTCTAAATGCATTGAGCATTTTCACAGGCCCACGATTATCCTCACCCAATCGAATGGGAAAGTTACAGGCTCGGCCCGATCTGTAAAAGGTTTCGATATCCATAAAGCCATCGTGGCCTGTGGCGAACTGCTGGAGCAGTTCGGAGGCCACAAATACGCTGCCGGATTATCTCTAAAACCTGAAAACGTTGAGCCCTTTAAACAAAAGTTTGAAGAGGTGGTAAGCGAATCAATAACTGATGAACAGTTAATCCCCACCATCCTAATCGATGAAGAAATAGAATTGGGGATAATTTCAGAAAGCTATCTGAATATCATCCGGCAAATGGAGCCGTACGGACCAGGCAATATGAAACCAACATTTGTTTCGAGGAACCTGAAGGCTACAAAGCTTCAACTACTTAAAGATCAGCATTTGAAAATGAGTGTCTACAGTGAAGACGATGGCGTTGTGATACCGGTAATAGGCTTTTTTATGCCTGAATTCTATGACCTGCTAAAACCAGGTCCATATTTTGATTTAGCCTATACAATTGAAGAAAATGTGTTCCGTGAGAACAAAACAATTCAGTTACATATCAAGGATATCAAGCTGGTGTAAGATTGGTATAAATATTGTTTTAAATTTGTTCTCGGATAATTTTATAATAAAATATGAATCTACGTGCAGACAACCTGGTTAAAAAATACAAAAAACGCAGAGTTGTTGATGATGTGAGTGTAAAAGTAGAGCAGGGAGAAATTGTGGGATTGCTTGGCCCCAATGGAGCGGGTAAAACTACATCATTCTATATGATTGTTGGGCTTATCAAACCCAATGAGGGAGAGATTTACCTTGATAATGAGAACATCACACAGCTTCCTATGTACAAGCGGGCAAAAATGGGCATTGGCTACCTGGCACAGGAGGCATCAGTATTTCGTAACCTTACAGTTGAGGAAAACCTGATGGCCGTACTTGAAATGAGTGACCTCAGTAAATCTGAGCAAAAAGAAAAAATGGAGGAACTCATGGAAGAGTTTAGCCTTACTCATGTGCGTAAAAATATGGGTGTTGTACTCTCTGGTGGTGAACGCAGAAGAACAGAGATTGCCAGGGCCCTGGCTGTTGATCCAAAATTTATA
Source organism: Bacteroidota bacterium (assembly GCA_039714715.1). Taxonomy (GTDB): domain Bacteria; phylum Bacteroidota; class Bacteroidia; order Cytophagales; family Cyclobacteriaceae; genus S012-113. Next base: position 4,374 of record JBDLIU010000060.1, on the reverse strand, counting down.
TTGCTTGATGAACCATTTGCCGGGGTAGATCCAATTGCCGTTGAGGAGATTCAGTCTATTGTGGCCCGCCTTAAAACCAAAAACATTGGTGTTCTTATTACCGACCATAATGTAACGGAAACTTTGTCCATTACCGATAGGGCTTACCTGATGTTTGAAGGACGACTGCTAAAAGAAGGTACAGCCGAAGATTTAGCTGCCGATCCTCAGGTTAGAAAAGTATACCTGGGCAAACATTTTGAACTAAAGCGAAAGATCTAGCAGGATTTTAAATTTTGAGCCCCTATGCTTTACTTTGTATAAGCTGAACAAGCATACATATCATGAGTATTTTTAATTCAATTCTAAGCTGGGTGATGAAGAAAAGAATTCATCAGATAGATTTATTTGTCAAATACCCGATTGATGTTCAGAAAGAGGTGTTTGAGAATCTTATCAACTCGGCAAAGAATACCGAGTTTGGCAAATCCTATGGATTCAGTGATATAAAGAATATAGATCAATTTAATGAAAGGGTTCCGGTTCGCACCTATGAAGATTTTTTTCCCTACATAGATCGCATTATGCGAGGAGAACAAAATATTCTCTGGCCATCTGAGATTAAATGGTTCTCCAAATCTTCCGGAACTACCAATGCTAAAAGTAAGTATATCCCGGTCTCTCCGGAGGCATTGGAGGATTGCCACTTTAAAGGTGGAAAAGATATGCTGGCCATGTATCTAAACAACCACCCGGAAAGTGAAGTTTTTGAAGGAAAAGCCCTCTCAGTTGGAGGAAGCTTTCAAGCAAATCCTTTCGATCCCTCAGGTAGCTCCAGTTTGGGTGATGTTTCAGCTGTAATCATGAAAAACATGCCTTTGTGGGCCAAGTATGTTCGCACCCCAAGTGAAGAAGTGGCCTTTCTCGATAACTGGGATGAGAAGCTGGAACGAATGGCACAGGAAGTGGCTTATGAAAATGTAACCAGTATGGCTGGTGTTCCTACATGGGTTTTGCTGATTCTTCAGCGTGTAATGGAAATTCGTGGTGTAAAAGATGTATCAGAAGCCTGGCCTAACCTGGAAGCATTTTATCATGGAGCCGTGGCTTTTGATCCTTACAGAAAGCTGTTCCAATCAATAATAAGCTCTCCTAAAATGAATTATCTGGAGATCTATAATGCTTCAGAAGGGATATTCGGCATACAGGATACCAGCACGCATAATGAGATGTTGCTCATGCTCGATTATGGTGTCTTTTATGAATTCATCCCGATGGAAGAGGTAGATTCTGAAAATCCGAAAGTGCTGCAACTTGAAGATGTAGAGCTTAACAAGAATTACGCTATTATCATTTCTACCAATGCAGGCCTTTGGCGATATAAAATTGGAGATACTGTAAAGTTCACCTCTCTTTCTCCATATAGAATAAAGATCAGTGGTAGAACCAAACATTATATTAATGCTTTTGGTGAAGAAGTGATCGTAGAGAATGCAGAAGCTGCCATTACCTTCGCCTGCGATAAAACCAATGCCGTTATCGAAAACTTTACTGCCGGGCCAGTCTATCTTCAACAAAATGAACAGGGAGGTCATGAATGGATAATAGAATTCTCTCAAGAACCGGAAAATCTTGACGAGTTTACCTCTCAACTAGATAATAAACTCCAGGAGATCAACTCTGATTACGAGGCAAAACGACAAAATGACCTGGCGCTTGTTGCACCCGTTGTGCATGCTGTACCCCAGGGCACCTTCTACAACTGGATGAAAAAAAGAGGCAAGCTTGGAGGACAAAACAAAGTGCCTCGTTTGAGCAACAACAGGGAATTTCTGGATGATATTCTGGAGATGATAAATGCACCGGCCTAGAACCCCTATTATTTTGTGTATCGAACAAAATAATGTATTTTAACCGTTAAATTTATTTAACCTAAACTAATCTATTTATGAAACTTACTGTTAAACATCAGGATAGTTACTCCAGAGGAGAGCTTTTACTAAGAGCCTTATTTGGTTGGATCTACATAATGCTACCGCATATGTTTTTATTAATGTTCATTCAATTATGGGCAGGTATTTTAACCTTTATCTCATGGTTTTCAATTTTGTTTACAGGTAGGTTTCCGGAAAGCTTTTTCGAATTTTTAGTAGGTACTTATCAGTGGGGACTACGAGTAAATGCTCGACTGTACAATTTGTCTGATGGTTATCCTGCATTTGGAGTAAATGCAACCGATGAATATACTTCACTTGAAGTAGAATACCCTGAAACGCTCAGCAGGGGTCATTTGCTGCTTAAAACATTCTTTGGTGGAATTTATTGCGCATTGCCACATGTCTTTGTTCTAATGTTCAGAATGATTTGGGGAATGATCTTGAGTTTCCTTGCATTTTGGATTGTATTATTTACAGGAAACTATCCTGAAAGCTGGCATGCATTTAATGTTGGCACAATTCGCTGGAGCACAAGGGTAAATCTTTACCTTAGCTTTATGACAGATGACTATCCTCCTTTTAGTGGTAAAGAATAATAATAATGAATGAAATAGAGTCTAACTATCATCCGGTTCCTCAGCCGGATGATATCCCGGTACGAGAACGTGAAGATGCGATGGGTGGTTATCTTATGATGTTTGCTTCCATTGCTGCCGGATTACCGTTACCAATTATTAACCTGATTGCTGCTGTTATTTATTTCTACCTTAATAAGGGTAAAAGCAGGTTTATTAAGTTTCATGCTTATCAATCATTAGTATCTCAAATACCAACAACTTTAATTAATGCAGGATTGGTATTTTGGACAGTCCGGTTATTTTTCTATCAATCAAATACTTTCGATGAGGTATTTTCTATTGGGTCTGAATATGAAATCTATTGGGGCTATTTATTTATGGTTCTTTTTGCAAATTTAATATACATGATATTTAGCTTAGTTGCTGCTTTCAAGGCACGTAAAGGACAATTCTTTTATTTCCTTTTCTTCGGGAAGATGTCATATCATTATGCTTACCTTATTCGTGTATATGATGGGAAGCAGGTTGTTAACCAACCACCGGCAATGTAATTAATATGAGCACAAAAATCATTAAAGAGTTAGCCATACTAATTGGTATTTTCCTGATTATTTGGCTTGCTTTTATCTATATCCCGCTCAGACCTGAAGCACCAGAGACTCTTATTTCATTAGAGCAGGAACAAAAAATTGGAGATCTTCTTATTGATGCTTATCTCGAAGACGTTGATATTCTCTCCGATAGTACTGTTAACGCTGCCGTTAATCAAATTTATATACGATTGCTTGAAGGTATTGATACGACTGATTATGATTATCACATTTATGTAGTCAATAATGAGAGTATTAATGCATTTGCTTCTCTGGGTGGAAATATTGTTATTTTCTCAGGATTAATAGAATTTTCCGACTCCCCGGAAGAAGTAGCAGCCGTAATAGCCCATGAAATGGGTCATGTAGAAAAAAGGCATGTAGTGAATAAGGTGGTAAAAGAACTGGGTGTTGAGTTAGTGCTTTCTATTCTTTCAGGAGGAGATCCCGGGTTTTTAAACCAAATACTGCAACAAAGTGTTTCGACAGTCTTTGACCGAAAGCAAGAGGCTGAAGCAGATGATTATGGGCTGGAACTTCTTGAAAATTCTCAGATTCATCCTAATTCAATGGCCGTTATCTTCAGAAAGATCAGGGATAAATATTCAAATGCTACTTTTGAATCTCTCGAGTTTTTATCCTCACACCCCAATACCAATAAGAGAATAAAAAAATCACTTAGCTATAAACCCAAGGAGGGCTTTCAAAGCCGAGCTTTTAAAAGAATTGACTGGGAATTAGTAAAAGATGCACTCCAATAAAACATTGGGTTGCCTTCTTCTACAATTCAAGCACCACAAATTCTACTCTTCGATTTTGTGCTCTTCCTCCGGGAGTTAAATTAGTGGCCACTGGTTTCGATTCTCCATGCCCTTTAGAAACAACCCTGTCTGGGGAGATACCATGGGCCAAAATATATTCTGTTACTGATTCTGCCCTTGCCTGAGATAATCTTAAGTTAGAAGCATCACCGCCAGAGCTATCTGTATGACCTGCAATCTCGATTTTTAGAGCGGGGAAAGCTTTAAGTAAATCAATTACCCTGTCCATATCAGAAAAAGAGTCTCCTTTTAAAACGGCAGACGCTGTTTCAAACGTAATATTGTTAAGTAAGATGGCTTCCCCTACCTTTAATGGTACCAGGATCAGGTCCTGGGTTAACTCAACATTTTCAATCTCATCAGTAACATCTACAATTTCTGCAACAGGGAAATATGAATCAGCACTCGCTGTTCGACTCGATTTTTTCCCCAATGCTAGTCGACCCGAGTATGCCCCACTGGTTTCATC
>JBDLIU010000059.1:0-19764 GCA_039714715.1 Bacteroidota bacterium | reverse complement strand
TCTATATTGGGAAAAAGTAAGGGAGTTTGGAGATGTGCCATTTTACAATGAACCTATTGACTCTGAAGATCATGAAGCATTATATCAAGCCAGAGACTCACGAGTAATGGTAGTGGATAGTATTGTTGCAGATCTTGATTATGCTATTGCTAATCTTGGAGAGGAAGATAATAAAGTTGAAGTAAATAAATGGACAGCCTTAGCACTGAAATCAAGAATTTGTTTGGCTGCTGCAAGTACCTTTGATTATCACAATATTCCGGGATCAGATCCTGCATCTCTCTACCAGGCTTCTTATGACGCCTCGAAAGAGATAATGGATAATGGACCATTTGCACTGCATAGTAACTATACTGATATCTTTGCAAACGAAGAGTTGTCTGGAAATGTCGAAGCTATACTTGTTAAACAGTATAATGAAAATATGAAGCATGCTATCCATAGTTTTATATTTCATGAGCCTTTCTTTGGTTTTACATTATCTTCTGTATCTTCATTCTTAATGGCTGATGGTAAGCCTATTTCTTATGATGGTGCAACTCACCCGGATTATACTGAGTGGGTTTTTAAAACAGACAAAGAGATTAAAACAGCATTTACATCATACGATACTCTTGTTGATATTACCACCAATAGAGATAAGAGAATGTCGGCAATTATTGATACAACCAGGTTAGTCTTTCTGTTTAATAAGGGAGTTCCGATGTATTCTCCAGCTAAGTATGCGACATATCAATTAATAAAGAGTCAACCTACACAAGGAGTCGAGGCCACAACAGATGCACCAGTTATAAGGTATGGTGAAATTTTACTTAATTATGCAGAAGCTGCTTTCGAATTAGGTACTATTACCCAGGGAGACCTAGATAATTCAATTAATTTGCTAAGGGATAGAGCAGGTATAGCTCACCTGACTGTTGATGTAGGTTTTGATGCGGATGATATAGATCCTACTGTTGATCCACTCTTATGGGAGATCAGAAGAGAAAGACGGATTGAGCTTATGCTGGAGCCATTCCGAAAGTGGGATTTAATTAGGTGGAAAAACGGATTATACTTCAATGATGATAAGGCTTTTGTTGGTGTAAAAGATGATCCAAATAATAATTATCAAGCGGCAGCCAATATTATTCGAAATGCAGATGGATATCTCTATACACATGCAGAGATAAATAGACGTGAGGCATTTGATGAGTCTAAGAATTATCTTAATCCAATACCAGCAGATCAGATAACTTTGAATGAAAACTTAATACAGACTGAAGGTTGGTAGTTTTCTATTGGTTATTGTGAGACGACAAAGTAAGTCTCAAAACCAAAGCAGGTCTCAAATTTTTGAGACCTGCTTTCTTTTATATCAATTATTAATCTACGGATTTTGTGCATACAAGATATTAACCCATGATAAATAGTCACTTGTATTATCATAAATACCACCCCAGTCTCCTTTTGCAGGGGAGGTGGCACTGCCATCACCATTAGTATCACCTAGTTTAGAATCATCCTTATATGAGGTAAAATAAACCCCTGTGCCATTATTATTTATCAAGTCAGAGGTGCCGTCCTCTAGAAGCAACACACTGCCTGGCTTGAATTTAAGAACAACATTATTACCAAGTTGTATTGAAGCACCTGTTTCAATCCACCAATCATTGTCGTCTATAATAAATGGTACTTCTGTTTCCATCCAGCTAACATTTGCTTCTGTTGTTTCATTAATTGTTTCTACAAAAATGCCGTTATACTTATTGGTAACTGATTGGTTGGCAGGGTCATGAAATACCTGGTCATCAGGCACATTCATGTCAGCCATCACTGACAAAGGTCTTACATTATCATAAAAGGTATTCCCTTTTAAAGTACTGCCTTTACCAGCTGAAGAAAAACTCAATGCTCCATACCATCCTGTTGCATTATCACCGGCATTATGGGCAAAGATGCAGTTTTCAACTGCAGCTATGGAGCCGGATTCAATAGCGAGCGTTGAAGAGTAAGTACTGTTACCCCCATAATAGAATTCACAATATTTAAAAGATGATCCATTAGCGCCATTGGTGTTTATATTACCCCAATCTTTAACGGAAGGCGTAGTGGCCCCACCGTCACCATTCGTATCTCCTCCATGAGCATCATCCTTAAATGAAGTGAAAATAATAGGTTTGGATGAAGTGCCATTGGCTACAATAGTTCCGCTTCCTGATAGCATCATATAAGGCCCATCAGACGGGTGGAATTTAACAATAACACCCGGTTCTATACTTAACGTATTTTCCACATAGAAATCCCAGGCTTTTATAAGATAAACATTGCCTTCGAGCCATGTAGTTGGTTCAACGATATCTTCGGTAATAATTATGACATTACCGGGGTCGATATCTTCAGGGTCATCGCTACAAGATAAAAAAATAAAAGGAAGTGCCAACAATAGGATAATTCTGATTACTTTCATTGAAATAATTTTTATGAATAATTTTAGACAAAAACAAAATAGAACTATACCAACCAATAAAAAATGACTAAAACACAGATAATCTGATAGTTACAGATTATTACTGTTTCAGTTATATTCAATAATAAAATTACCTAAAATTATTTACTTTGTAGTCCTAAATTAAGGTTTTAAGACCTAAGTAATATTGATATAAAACCTCAGCTTATCCTAAATCAGAGATGCCGGATATACTCCTTGAGCTACCAGTTCTTTAATTTTTTCAATCACTACGGGCTTGTCTTCGCGATAGGTGACACCCATCCATTTAGCTGTGCTTTCGAGAATCTTCACTTTCACCCCGGCATCCATAAGATTATCAATGATAATGGGAATAAAAAACTCTGCTTTTTCATTTGAGCTGTTTTCTTTCACAAATTCTTTGAACTGTTTTTCAGCTTCCTCAAAGAAAGTGGGAGTGAATCCCCAGAAATTCATAGATACATAGCTGTTTTCATCAAGATCAAACCGGTTGCCATTATCATCTTCATATGTTACAGTATCTCCATCTTTGAAGATCCTGGTTCGTTCTGTAACTTTAACCAGGTTTAAATCACTATCTTGTTCACAAATGCCTCTTGATACATGACCATGTTCAGAAAGAGTGTTTTTGAGAATGTAACCTACAATAGCATAAGTAGAATCTGAGGCCTCAGTTGTTAAGAATTCATAAGCCGTTTTAAATGCGTCTGCACCATAAAAATCATCAGCATTAATAACAGAAAATGGTTCCTGAATGTTATTTTTTGCCACCATTACAGCATGTGCAGTTCCCCATGGTTTTTTTCTGTCAGGCAGATTATCAACACCTGGAACAGGTACGTTTACTTCCTGAATTGCATACTCAATTTTAATTTTTGATCCCCATCTATTATCAAACAGGTTCTTCATATCTTCCAAAATACTCTGTCTGACAACCATCACAACTTTTCCAAATCCGGCTTTAATAGCATCATAAATTGAATAATCAATTATTGTCTCACCATTTGGGCCAATCTGATCTGCTTGTTTTAGGCCACCATAACGGCTTCCCATACCGGCAGCAAGAATTAGTAATGTAGGTTTCATAGTCAAGTAATATTATAGGAATCAGTTAGTTTTTTATGAAATGATATTGATTAAAAACTCAAAAGTCGTAGTGTCATTCCGAATGAAATGAGGAATCCCCTATTGATTTATTGCATTTCAATAGGGGATCCTTCGCTGTGCTCTGGATGACGGTTGTTATTCCGACTTTTGAGCAAATCATCAAATTTTTTCTTAATTTAATTGAGCATCGAGTTTGGCTGCTAAGATGGCTTTAGGAACAGCGCCTATCTGCTTGTCAACAATTTCGCCATTCTTAAAAACAAGTAAAGTTGGGATGCTTCGAATACCAAATTGTGCTGCTGCACCAGGATTTTCATCAACATCTATTTTTCCAATTACTGCTCTTCCTTCATATTCGCTGGCTAACTCTTTCACAATAGGACCAATCATTTTACAGGGTCCACACCATTCAGCCCAGAAATCAATTAATACTGGCTTCTCGGTATTTAAAATCTCATTTAAGTTAGCGTCTGTTATTTCAATAGTATCCATAATTATTAATAATCTTTATCAATAGAATTCAACACAAATATATTACATTGAATTTTATCCAACTAAGGAACTTTACTATAATGTTTATAAGCAGGTTTCTGTTCAATCCCTAGTTCAACGCCTTTAGATATGATTCTATGATCAATACCTTCAAGTTCTTTAATTTCATTAAAAAGTTCATTTACAGGATCAACCAGATACTTTTTAGCTAATAAGTCAATTTTAATTGACTCTTCTGCATCATATACCACAAGTTTCAATCGACATTTCCCATGATAGGTTTTGGCAATTCTCTCAAGGTCATCGGCCATAATACCATTCAGCTCATTCAGGTCTATTTGCAATTCAACTTCCTTGCTTAAGTCTTTTCTTATTTCTGATAACAAGTGGAATACTTTGGGTCTGAATTCCCATAAGCCTTTTTGATTATACCTTTCTTCAACACGACCTGTGAGGTAGATAAAATTACCCATAGCAAGGAAATGCTTGTTTTTGAGGTAATCCTCTCCAAAAAGTGCCATATCTAGCGTGCCGTTGAAATCCTCAATAGAAAACAAACCAAAGGGCTGCCCTCTTTTTGTTAACCGTTCACTTGTTTTAACAACAATCCCGGCTAAATGGATTACCTTGTTCTTATGATTCTCAATTTCATCAACGGGGCAGGTACAGAAATTATCAAACTCTACCTGGTATTGATCGAGAGGGTGACCAGAGATGTAAAAACCAACTACATCTTTTTCAATCTTTAGCTTTTCAATTTCAGTGAACGGTTCTACAGAAGGTAATTTAGGTTTTGGGATTTCCATGCCTCCTTCACCACCAAACAATGATTGTTGGGATGCATTCTTCTCATCCTGAAAGTTGTTTCCATACCTGATTGCCATTTCAATCAGGTTGGGCACTCCATCCTCATCAAATAGAAATTGATTACGGTGTGTGTCTGAAAACGAATCAAAGGCACCAGCCATTGCCAGACTTTCAAAAGTTTTTTTATTGACAGTTCTCAGATTTACCCTTTCAGCGAAATTGAAGATGTCGGTATAAATACCATCTTCATCACGCTCAGAAACGATACTTTCTACTGCAGCTTCTCCAGATCCCTTGATAGCACCCAGGCCAAAACGAACCTGTCCTTTTTTGTTCACATCAAAATCCATCGAACTTTCATTGATATCAGGGCCAAGCACTTCAATGCCCAGGTGTTTACATTCATCAATGAAAAAAGTGATTTTGTCAATGTTGTTCTGGTTGTTGGTAAGAACAGAGGCCATGAACTCTTCAGGGTAGTTGGCCTTAAGATAAGCTGTCTGATAAGCAACCACGGAATAGGCAGCAGAATGTGACCGGTTAAATCCGTATTCTGCAAACTTCTCCATTACACCAAATACTTCTTCTGCTTTCTTCTTTTCAATATTGTGTATCTCCTTTGCCCCAGCTACAAAAATTTCTTTCTGCTTGGCCATCTCCTCCTTCTTTTTCTTACCCATTGCCCGCCTGAGCAAATCGGCTTGACCAAGGCTGTATCCTGCCATTATTTGGGCGGTTTGCATAATCTGCTCCTGGTACACCATAATTCCATAGGTGTTTTTCAAAAGATCTTTTAATAGCGGGTGAGGGTATTTTACCTCTTCTTTACCGTGCTTTCTGTCAATGAAATTAGGGATGAAGTCCATAGGACCAGGCCTATAGAGCGCATTCATGGCAATCAGGTCTTCCAGTGTACTAGGTTTAAGCACCTGTAAATACTTGCGCATCCCTCTTGATTCAAACTGGAATGTTCCAATGGTATCAGCTCTTTGATAAAGTTCAAAGGTCTTTTGATCTTCCATATCGATTTGATCAATATCGATCTCTACACCCTTGTTCTTCTTGATAAGGCTTATTGCATTTTTTATGATGGTCAGGGTTTTTAATCCCAGGAAATCCATCTTGAGCATCCCTGCATCTTCAATGACCTTACCATCAAACTGGGTTACTAACAGCTTAGAATCTTTTGAGGTAGAAACGGGAATATATTCAGTAAGGTCATCTGGAGCAATAATTACCCCTGCAGCATGAATACCGGTATTCCGTACCGACCCTTCCAGTTTATGTGCCAACTGAAGTATTTTACCCTGCTCGTTATCCTGTTTACTGATATCGCCCAGTTCCTTGACATCATGAAAAGCTTTATCTAAAGAAATACCAGGTTGCTCAGGCACCATTTTAGCCAGATTATTTGATTCTGAAAGAGGCAAGTCACGTACACGAGCCACATCTTTGATCGACATCTTGGCAGCCATGGTGCCATAGGTGATAATCTGGGCAACTTGATTATGTCCATACTTGTCAACTACATAATCAATTACTTTTTGGCGGCCTTCATCATCAAAATCAGTATCAATATCAGGCATGGATATCCGCTCAGGATTAAGAAAACGCTCAAAGAGCAATCCGTACTTAATTGGATCGATATTGGTTATTCCAACCGCATAAGCCACCACCGACCCGGCAGCAGAACCTCGACCCGGGCCTATCATTACTCCGAGATCTCTTCCGGCATTAATCATATCGGCTGTAATCAGGAAGTAGCCCGCAAATCCCATGGTTTTGATTATGTATAGTTCATGGTTAATGCGTTCTTCTATTTCAGAGGTAATTTCACCATATCTCCTCTCTGATCTTGCACCCTCGTATGTGATATGCTTTAAATATTCATCAGCATTTGAAAAACCTTCCGGAAGCGGGAAGTTGGGGAGGAGAATATCTCGTTTTAAATCAAGGTGCTCAACCTTGTCAGCTATTTCATTGGTAAAGTCAAGTGCTTCAGGAACATCATGAAACAATTTATTCATCTCATCCTGAGTTTTGAAATAAAACTCATCATTAGGGAATCCAAAGCGGAATTCTTTACCTCCAAACCCCTCACCTTTGGCTATAGGTTTACTTTGCAGCTCACCTGTATTAACGCAGAGTAAGATGTCATGTGCCATTGAATCTTCCTGGTCAACATAATGAGAATCGTTGGTAGCAATCACCTTGAGGTTGTGCTTCTTAGCAAATTTGAGAAGCACTTTATTAACAATCTCCTGCTCCGGAAGGTTATGTCTTTGCAGTTCGATATAGAAATCATCCCCAAAAAGATCGATCCACCATTTCAGCAACTCTTCTGCTTCCTCTTCTCCCTTTTTAATTATAGCTCTTGGGATTTCAGCAGCCAGACAGCAAGATGTTGCTATCAGGCCTTCATGGTACTTCTCGACCAGTTCTTTATCAATACGTGGCCATTTGCTATACATACCTTCGATATAGCCAAGCGAAGTAAGTTTGGATAGATTTTTATATCCAGTTTCATTTTTTGCCAGCAATAACTGATGGTATCGCTTGTCTTTGTCCTCTTTGCTGAATTGCTTTTTATGACGGTCATCGACCATATAAAACTCACAACCGACAATGGGTTTAATATTGAATTTACTGGCCTCGGCAACAAATTTGAAAGCCCCGAACATGTTGCCATGATCGGTAAGAGCTACGGCTTTCATACCATCTTCCTGAGCCTTCTTCATCAATCCTGTGATGCTGGAAGCACCATCAAGAAGTGAAAATTGTGTGTGATTATGAAGATGAATAAAATCAGGCATAGCAATAAAAGAAAAGTTTTGTAAAAGTAAGTTTTACAATGGTAAAATCAGGTTGATATGAACCCTTTTTTATAAGGATTATTTCTAATCAGCAAGCAGTTCCTTATATCTGTCAGGATAGTCTGTTACGATTGCATCTACTCCTAAATTCATTTGTGTCTTCATGGACTCTTTTTCATTGATTGTATATGACCATACCTCAATGTTAAGATCCTGCCATGCATTAACCTGTGATTTGGTAAGCGTTTTATAATAGGGAAGCACTGCATATAAATATTGAGGTGGATAATATCTACCCCAATGAAACTGGGTATCATAATAGAAGTTAAAAATCGGGCTATGCCACATGCCAATAAATGCCTTGACTAAGCGCAGTTCTGGATTAAGTTCATGGATTTCTTCAAGGTATTTACCACTATATGAATGAACATAGCACCATGATTCACCGTTAGCTTCTTTAATGGCAGTTACGATTTTTTCTGACATGCCAGGGTAATAACCCATGTCATTCCACTTTAGCTCAATAGTACATTCAGTTTGCCCATTAATTAGTTTAAGTATTTCGTTAAGAGAAGGGATGGTCTCATCAGTTGGGATACCATCTGCACCTAAAATTCTAAAAGTTCTAAGTTCTTCAAAAGTATAATTAATTACCGGACCGGTAGCATTGGTGGTTCTGTCAAGGTCGAAATCATGCAGGATAACAGGTATGCCATCTTTACTCAAATGAACGTCTATTTCAATTATGTCAACGCCAAGCTCCAAAGCTTTCTTTATAGCAGGGATAGTATTTTCAGGTGTATAACCAGAAAATCCTCTGTGAGCAACTACTTTGGGTTTGGTTATCGTGGACTCCAACTCTTGAGAGACAAACAGTTGGTAAATTAAAGGATAGGTAAACCTAAGCGTGGCAAGGACCAGGATTGTAAGGATTACCAATAAAAATTTCTTGATCATGGGTAGCAAAAATAAGGATTTCTAAATCTTAACTTCTACCACTTTTTTTGTTTCAAAAAAACCTTCAGTAAAATGATCACTAAGATTATGGACTTTAAAAGATTTACTTATTTCCTTCATCTCCTCCTGTATATCACCTCCTTTTAAATAAAAAATCCTACCCCCGGGTTTTATAACATGATGTGTCCATCGGTAGAAAGAAATCATGCGAGCCACAGCACGGCTTACAATATAGTCATATTTCTTTTTGTGTTCTTCAACCCTTACCCTTTCTGCGGTAACATTGGCAATACCAATAGCTTCTATTACTTCATCAACCACCTTAATTTTTTTTGCAATTGAATCGACAAGGCAAAAATGTGATTCAGGGAACAAAATGGCTAAAGGGATGCCCGGGAAACCACCACCTGTACCAACATCTAAAATGGTAGATCCTTTTTCAAATTGAACCACCTTAGTAATCCCCAGAGAATGAAGAACATGACGTTCATAAAAATAATCAAAGTCTTTTCGGGATATCACATTAATTTTTGCATTAAGATCTGAATACATTTTCCATAAAGCCTCAAATTTCTCAATTTGATCATTTGTAAGTTCTGGAAAATACTTGTGCAGAATTTCGATATTCATCTTCACCCTTATCGATTAGATATGATCTTTTTTGTTTCGAATAAGGTCTTGCAGCAACTCTCTGGCTCTGTGAAGCTGGGCTTTAACTGTACCGAGAGGCGCTTCCAGTTCCTGGGCAATCTCCTCGTATGAAAGTTCACTAAAATACCGCAACCTTACGAGGCGTTGATACTTAGCCGGGAGTTTGGTAACAAAAAGCTGAATAAATTCAATTTTCTGTGTTTTAATCGCTTCTTCCTCCGGATCCAGCTTTTTATCCTTAACATCTATTGTTACGTTGGTCCCACTTTCGTCCTGGTAGGAAGTATCAAGGCTGGTAGTTTCCAGTTTTTTCTTTCGAATAAAGTCTATTGAGTTATTAGTGGCTATTCGAAAAAGCCAGGTACTGAATGTGAAGTCTTTTTTGAATTTATATAAATTTCGGAAAGCTTTTGTAAAAGCTTCGATGGTGAGATCTTCAGCATCATCAACATTACGCACCATTTTAAGGATCATATGGTAAACGGGCTTTTTATACCGCTCCATGAGCATAGCATAGGCTTGCTCATCATTTTCCTTAACTGCCTGGTCAATCAGCTGAAAATCTTGTAATGCTTTTTCCGAAAATTGTTTTTTCACCTCCAGGTTATGGTTTTTGTTGTTAGTGCTTTGATCCCTACAAAAATATAGTAAATAGAGTAAAGCAAGTCAATAAAGACAAGCCCCCAAAACTCAAACGCAATTCCCGCCTTTTTCGTTACTATTATAAATGTAATTATCACTAAGATTTCTCTGATTGCCAGACTATAAATGATCCATTCATGATTCACATTGAGTGCCAGGCCGGTAATTCCCAATATCCAGGTGAATATCCATGATAAATTAAAAAGAGCCAACCCCAATTTGGATTTCGCTGAATAATACTTACCTACATAAGTATGCCGGATTTTTTGGTGCCAATAGCTGCGCCATGTTGTTTTTGGATTAGAGACCGTTAAAGCTTCTTTACCAATTGCACATGTAGTATTTCTTGCTTTGGCGTGTTTATTAACAAACAAATCATCATCACCACCAATTACTTGTTGATAGCCAAAAAATCCTTTGTTTTCCAGGAAAAGATCTTTTTTATAAGCAAGATTTCTGCCTACTCCCATGAAGGGCAGGTTGTTGCCTGCAGAAGCCAGATATTCGGTTCCGGTTTTAAGTGTTTCAAATCTGATTAAATAATTTAATAAACCAGGTAATTTTTTGTAATTAGAGAATCCCAGTACTAAATCAGTTCTATTTTTAAATCCTGCAGCCATTTGTGAGACCCATGAAGTTGTGGCAGGAATACAATCTGCGTCTGTAAGTAATACCTGTTTATTCCTGGCAGCTTTTATCCCTATGGTAAGCGCATATTTTTTACCACTTATGTGTGAAGGAAGATCATTAATATGAACCACTTTTAATTTTGAGTGCGCCTGTTCCTGTTCAATAAGAAAATCATAGCTATCATCAGTTGACCGGTCATCTACAATAACAACCTCATAATCAGGATGATCCTGCTCTATCAATGCAGGTATTAACACTTTTAGGTTATCCAATTCATTGTGGGCAGCTACTAAAACGGAAATAGGCGGAGGATTGATTTTATCATCAGTCGCAACCGCTTTTATTCTTATAATTCCTATTAGATAAAATAACCAGTAGATAACTTGCACAGCAGCGAATGCTACGAACAAGTATAATAATAAGTCAAGTAAATTCAGTTCCATAGACGCATGCAAAGATAATTGAATAGATTAATGTGCCTTAGCATTTGTAACAATAACTACTTTTGCACGAAGTTTGCTAAAATATATTAGATGAAGTTTAAAATTGAATCTACCGATGATAAGTCAAATGCCAGAGCTGGTCTGGTTACAACTGACCATGGGAAGATAGAAACGCCAATATTCATGCCTGTAGGTACTGCGGGAACAGTTAAAGCAGTACATCAACGTGAATTGCAAGATGATGTAAAGGCTCAGATAATATTGGGTAATACCTATCATTTGTTCTTGCGTCCCGGTTTGGAGATCATTGAAAAAGCAGGTGGTTTACATAAGTTTAATGGGTGGGATAAACCAATCCTCACAGATAGTGGGGGGTACCAGGTTTATTCTTTGGCAGAGAAAAGAAAAATCACAAAAGCAGGGGTGAAATTTCAATCTCATATCGATGGTTCCAGGCATGAATTCAGCCCGGAACGAGTAATGGATATTCAGCGAACCATTGGTGCTGATATTATTATGGCTTTTGATGAGTGCACTCCCTACCCTTGTGATTATAATTACGCCAAAAACTCGATGGATTTAACCCATCAGTGGCTTGATAGGAGTATTCATCAGTTTGATAACTCCGAACCGCATTATGGATATTCGCAAACGCTTTTCCCAATTGTACAGGGTAGCACTTATCCTGATCTACGAGAGAAGTCAGCAGAATATATTGCCAGCAAAGACAGGGAGGGCAATGCTATAGGAGGGCTCTCTGTTGGTGAACCAGCTGAGGATATGTATGCTATGACAGATTTGGTGTGTAAGATATTACCAAAAGATAAACCCCGCTATCTAATGGGCGTGGGAACGCCTGCCAACATATTAGAGTCGATCAAGCTGGGGATTGATATGTTTGACTGTGTAATGCCTACTCGAAACGCCAGAAATGGCATGCTGTTTACTGGTGAAGGAATAATCAATATAAAGAATGAGAAATGGAAAGAAGATTTTTCACCTATTGATCCAGGTATGAGTGGTTATGTTGATAATTTTTACACAAAAGCATATTTACGGCATTTGATAATTTCGAAAGAAATACTGGGAGCACAAATTGCCAGTATTCATAATTTAAGTTTTTATCTATGGTTAGTCCAGGAAGCCCGAAAACAAATTAAAGAAGGTAACTTTGGATTATGGGTTGAACCAATGATTAAAAAAGTATCAACAAGACTTTAAAGCAGAAACGAATTGAAACTGATTGATCTGTACATATTAAAGAAATTCCTGAAATCATTTGTCTTTGTGGTTTTGATCATTGTTATGATTATAGTGGTCATAGACGTAACCGAAAAGATTGGTGATTTTACGGATAAAGATGTACCCATGGATCGAATTTTTCAGTATTACTTCGATTTTGTTCGCTGGATCGGCAACCTTATTTCTCCTATCACTGTTTTTATTGCTACAGTATTTGTTACAGCCAATTTAGCCACACATACAGAGTTAGTTCCTATGCTGGCCAGTGGTATTTCGTTTCGAAGGCTTTTGGTCCCTTATTTTATGGGGGCAGTTATAATCGCACTGGTAAGTTTTTATTTTAATGGATGGGTAATTCCAAATGCGAATAAAAGCAGAAGAGCTTTTGAGATAGAATTTATTGAAGCGAAATACTATTTCAACAAAAACAATTTTCATATTCAAATAAGCCCCACAGAATATCTGTATATCAACAGGTATGTTAATAATAGTAACACCGGCTATACATTTACTTTGGAGGAGATGAAAGATCACAGGTTAGTGAAAAAATTATCCGCCAAACAAATTTATTGGATTGAAGATAGTAGTAAGTGGTTAATAAGAAACTGGATAAATCGTGAACTAAAAGATGAAGGTGAAATCATTACAAGGGGCGATACACTAATGATGGACCTGGTGATTCTGCCGAAGGATTTTCAATCTCAGCACAGGCTGTGGGAAACACTCACAAACCCTGAACTTGATGAAAAAATTAATGAGATACAATCAAGAGGGTTAGAAGGAGTAGAGATATACCAGGTAGAAAAACATTTTCGTTTTACAATGCCTTTTACTGTACTGGTACTGGTATTTATTGGGGTGATCGTTTCTTCCAGAAAAACACGGGGAGGAACGGGCCTTCAAATTGCACTTGGATTTATAATCTCATTTATTTTTATCATTTTCGCTATTACCAGCCGGGGGATTGCAGAAGGAGGGCTCATTAATCCGGCAGTTGCCGTTTGGATACCCAATGTCGTATTCTCAGGAGTGGGTCTGTTGATGTACCGCTATGTGCCAAGATGATGTTGCTAAGTAAAGATTATTTGAAACTTCACTTCCTGGTTGTCCTTTGGGGATTTACTGCGATATTGGGATTACTAATAGAACTTAGCTTTATCGAGGTAGTTTTTTATCGGACTCTCATTGCTGCTTTCGCATTAGGCCTGATGCTCAGGTTTAGCCAGATTAGTTTTAATCTACCTTATCAGGAAATGCTTAAGCTTTTGCTGACGGGATTTATTATTGCTATACACTGGCTCCTCTTTTTTGGGGCAGCTCGTTATTCCAATGCATCGGTAAGCCTTATCGGATTATCAACCACCACATTCTGGACATCCTTAATTGAGCCTATTGTTTACAAAAGAAGAATTAGTCTGATTGAAATAATCTTCGGACTAATAGTAATAGCGGGATTGTATATCATTTATATTGATGATTTCACTTATGGAGTAGGGCTATTTATGTCACTGGGATCAGCGATGCTAGCGGCTATATTCTCTGTGCTCAATCATGGTTTTGTGAGGAGGCATCATCCGGTTAATATTACATTCTTTGAGATGGCTGGTGCATGGCTGGGGACAATCCCTTTTCTATGGATCCTCAGATCACCGGAAACGCCTTTGTTAAGTATACCCTCATTAAGTGATCTTGGCTATTTGTTGATATTAGCACTGATATGTACTGTTTATGCTAATATTGAATTAACCAGGCTATTAAAAATATTCTCTGCATATGCCTGCAATCTTGTGATAAACCTCGAACCTGTATATGGTATTTTACTTGCTTTACTCTTTTTTGGTCAATCGGAGAAAATGAATACCAGTTTTTATTTAGGAGCGATGGCTATTATTGGTGCTGTATTATTATATCCCTGGATCGCGAGAAAATTCCAACGAAAAATTCGGGATTAAATCTGAACTTTCATGCAACCTTCACGTATAAAATAGTGTCATATTAAGTGAAATGTGTCGGAAAGGTCAACGATTAATTATGCTTGGTATGGCGCAATTGTCAAAAACTTAAAGAGGACATTCCTCACCTAACAACATGGGAATCTTAAATCTATTCAAACCAAAGAAAAAGAGGGCAGTTTATTGTGCGTTAACCAACACGCCAATACCAGTAGGAGAAGGACGCCTTGTTACTACCGCTGAGGTCATTGTCTCAGAGAAGTTCTGGGAAAGTATAATGACAGAACCGGAAGCTATGGCATATACCATCAATTATTTTAAAAACAACGACAATACCGCAGCCATGATGCGTAATGCTATTTTTAATAAATATGCAGAGCGCTCGGAACCATGGATAATTTCTGAGGATTGTATCCAAACCTATGGCATTGAAACAGCTTTAAACGGAACTGAAATTCTGGACTGGTGGGATAGCGATGGAACTTTTAAACCGGATAAATCAGGTAAGGCTATTGATGTTCTTCCTGCTGACTTGTTTGATAAAGCGAGAAAATATGCCATTACTGAAGCAGGGAAGAGCCGGGTCTTTGACTAAAAAACTCTTAAAATGATTAGGTAGAACTATGATGCAAATCATAGCAATCTTGGATATTGGGAACGATATTTATTGAATAATTTTTTATTCAAAATATAAGTACTCATGAAAAAACTATCAATTTTATTATCCCTGGCAATTCCATTTTTTATCCTTTCGTGTGGTGGAGGAAGCTCTAACGAAGAAGGTAATACCAAAGAGGAAGAAGTGAAGGTAGAAAAGAAAACTACATCATTAAGTGACAAAGACAATATGATGAATCGGTTGGAAGAACTTAATATTTCAATACCTAATGAGATGACATTTGTTGAGATCAAGAAAGCGTATGGTGGAGGATATAGTGTACAATTTATTTCTGAGGGCATTTCTGAAGAAACAAGAACAATGCTGGATGATTGGTACAAGGAGCAATGCGAAAATCTTGTAAATGACGGATGGATGAAGCGTAATATTAGGGATAATGAAGAAATGATGGGAATTGTGGCAAATCAGGATATCTTCATAAAATCATCTGATGGCATAGATATATCTACATCATTTGATACTGAAAAAAACTCATATTCTGTCTTTGTTAAGCCCTAATTATAAGCATTATTGAGAAAAATGATATAAATTAAGGGAAAGAACAGGTTATGGAAAAAATAGGATATGCACTATTGGCGATCGTGGCAATTGTATGGTTAGTAGTTATCCTAACCGGATTGGTTATGGCCTGGCCATACGGAGTAATTGGCATGATAGGAATTATTGGCCTTGGATTTCTTTTTATTAAAGTACTTAGTGATCGAATCGACAATAAAGAAGATGATCATTATTCTGATAACGTAGACATTTAACTATATGGAAGTTGTAGGAAAGAAAATCTTAACCACCACTCAGGACAATTTTGCAGACTATGAAATCACAGAAACTCTTGGCTTGGTACGTGGTAATACTATTCGAGCCAGGCATGTTGGCAAAGATATTTTGGCAGGATTACGCACTATAGTGGGAGGTGAAATTACTGAATACACAAAGATGTTGGCCGAATCACGGGAGCAGGCATTAGACAGGATGTATGCAGAGGCAGCTTCTCTTGGAGCAGATGGGATTGTTTGTATGAGGTTTACTACCTCTGCAGTAATGGCCTCAGCAGCAGAGCTTCTGGCTTATGGTACAGCAGTTAAGCTACAGAAAAAGTAATTCCATATTCTAAGTTAGATAACCAGGGAGAGGTGAAATCTTTGTAGCAAAAGAATTCTAATGTAGGTTAAATCCCATGGGGGTAATATAATTATTATCTTCGCTTCTAATCCTAAACAAAGCGAATGATAAACCGAAGAAAGTTCCTGCAAAGTTCTGCAATGATTGGAGCAGCAGCAGCTGTCCCAACGTCATTAACTGCAAAATCAATTGCTACTAAGAAAAAACTAATTAAACCCCCTGCATTAAAAAAAGGGGATATCATTGGATTGGTAACACCAGGATCGCCTCTGTTCGAAACACAACGCACCTTAATTGAGGCGAAAGAGAAACTTCATAATCTTGGCTTTAAAACCAAAGTCGCCCACAATGTAACAAAAAAGCTTGGTTACCTTGCAGGTACTGCACAAGAGAGAGTGGATGACCTTCATGCGATGTTCCTGGATGATGAGGTGAAAGCAATAATGGCTGTTCGGGGAGGATATGGAAGTGCACAGATGCTACCGTTGCTTGATTATAAGCTAATAGCAGAGCACCCAAAAATATTAATAGGGTTAAGTGATATAACTTCAATATTAAATGGCATTTATATAGAGACAGGGTTAGTGACCTTTCATGGCCCTGTTGCTATATCAACTTTTACAGATTTCACTAAAAAGTATTTTCTTAATACCCTTTGTTCACCTGATCCAGTAGGGCTTATCGATGATGCACCTTATGACGATAATCTGCAAACAACTAATCGTGTTTGGACTTACCGACCTGGTAGTGTAGAAGGGAAATTAGCGGGAGGAAATTTAACCTTATTGCAGAGCTCCATTGGTACACCTTATGAATTCGATAGTGATGGAACAATCATATTTATTGAAGAGGTTGATGAACAGCCTTATGATCTTGACAGGATGCTTAATCATTTAAAGCAGGCAGGCAAATTTGATAAGTGTAAAGGTGTAGTTTTTGATAAAATGAAAAGTGTGAGTGCAAAGGGAGCAAGCATTAGTGTTGAGGATGTTATAGACCAGGTCTTTGGAGATTTGAATATCCCGGTTTGTATTGGTCTCTCGTTTGGTCATATAAAGGAAAAACCTACCTTACCAATTGGAATCAAAGCCAGGTTAGATGCGGGCAAAGGACAACTAAGCTTGCTGGAAGGAGCAGTTGAATAACGAGTAAGTTAACGCCACCCGATAATTGATAACTATTAACTCCTTAACTGATAAATCCCCATCACCCAGCGCAACGATTGCACAAAATATTCAGCATTTTCTGAGTAAAATCCCCCTTCTTCCAAGAGTTGATCTGTATTTCTATTCAGATTACAGCCATCTGAAATAGGTCTCCATACAGGGTTTATTAAATCCTGCAATTTTTTATTAACTGGATTATCGGCATGTATATGCTCCAGGATAATCAGTTTTCCTTCTGGTTTTAACCAATGCTTAAACCGCTCAATTGCCAGTTCAGGATTGGATACAGAGCATAAAACCAGGGTGCTTACAATTGTATCCAGACTATGTTTCTCTATAATGGGCTCAAGGTTATTATCACAGATTCCATTATTAAGGTACTTGATAGATAACCCGGGCCGAGCTTTCTTCATAGCTCTCTTAAGCATACTTGCATTAGGATCAAGTGCATACAAATTTACATCGTCTGAGTAGAATTGATAGTTAATTCCAGTCCCCGAACCTACTTCTAATACCTTACCTTGCAGGGGTTGAATTAAAGCTTTACGTTTTTTATATAGCCCTCTTTCTGTTTTTTTCATAAAAGGATCATATACGAGTGCAAAAAGTTTCTTATATAATTTCAAAATAAAAAATAGTTATGATTGGTCAATTCTTCTATATCCCAAAACTAGCAAATCTTGTAAAGTAATTAATTGGGGTTTTCTAATAATAGGATTAACTTGGTATGTCGGATTGTTTAAATCATTCTTCAAATTACTGATTTGTTAACCAGAGGTGGGAAGACATTTTTTTTAGAATGGATATTTTAAACCTTAATAATTTTCAAAGATAACATTAATAAGATGGCCTTAATTACATGGAATGATAGCTTGAGCGTAAATATTGAGTCAATTGATGAGCAACATAAAGTGCTTGTAGATATGATCAATGATTTTTATACGCACATCGTAGATAAATCAAATAAGGAACTAATAGCTGAACTAATTGCTAAAATGAAAGATTATACAGTTTTTCATTTTGCATATGAAGAAAAGTTTTTTGACCAGTTTGGATTCCCTGGTTCAGCAAAACACAGGGAAGAACACCAGATATTTATCGATAAAGTAGAAGATCTGGAAAATAGATATAATAAAGGTCAGATTGTGTTATCGCTTGAGGTGACAAACTTCTTAAAGAACTGGTTAACTAATCATATCCAGGGTACTGACATGGAGTACTCAAAGTTCTTGGTTGAAAGGGGGGTTCGATAAGCCTTTAATCAGTACTTTTCCCAGATCACTCAAGATTAACAAGCTCGTAGGTTAAGTCTTCATTTACCAGTAGAGCATGGTTATCTTCTACAGGAATCCATTCATCAACATATTCATCTAGCTTTTCAGAAACTACAAGAATTGAACCTGGCCCTCCATCCAGTGGTAACATATGACAATGATTACCTTCACATACGTATTTTTTCCCCCGGGCAAAATATAGGGTACGGGAACAATTGTCCGGATCAGTACTATATCGTGTGGCAACAAGACGCCTGCCATCACTAATTACCATGTTATAGACTGATGGCCCCCCCACTGCTTTTTCCTTTTTTATTTCTTCTATAATATGGAAGGCCTCCTTAAAACAATTTGATAAAACTCTTAACGGAAGATCTATAGCCTTCTTTTCTCTTGCAACGGCAGCAACCACCTGCATATAAAGCGCAAATACATGTTCACTGTCAGTTTGACCTTCTATCCATTGATAGAACTGATCATCTAATTTATTTATTAAAGCTCGTTTTATTTCTTTAAAACCTTCAACTCCTCCATTTTGCATCATTAGATACTGGTTATACCTGAACGGATGGCTATTCTCCAAACTCACCCCACCTTCTGTTGCTGCCCGTACATGTGCTAGAAAGCAATTAGACTTCATTATTCCTGCATTAACCTTAAGGTTTTGGTTATTCCACGCAGGAGTAATTGATCTGAAAAGGCCAGGCTCATCGCGTATTTGCTTCGTATACCAACCTAACCCAAAACCATCACCATTCAAAGGTTCTGCTGCTTCCTGGGCATCATAACTCTGGTGAATTAATGAATTCCTGGGCTTGGTAAGAAGATCTTCGGCCAAAATTGGCTCACCAAGATAGGCGACAAATCGGCACATTTCTTTATTAGGTTGTTTGCTATATAAATTTACAGCTTTTTTACAAAGAATACAGGCTCGTTTAGAGGTAGCGCAAATTGTTTTATCTCTGATTCAGGTAATTCATCTTTTACCCGGAACTCCTTTGCATTAAAGCCTGCAGAATTCAACCTGTCAAGATAATCCTTTCCATATAATCGCACATGGTCACTTTGTCCAAAAGTTTTCTCTCTTTCCTTTGGGGTGGTGATACTTGTATCTTCAAAAGTCTTTTCAGGCACAGGATAAAAAAGCGGAACTTGCAAAATGCCCCAACCTCCAGGCTTCATTACCCTATATATTTCCTCCATGGCCTGTCTGTCATCTCTTACATGTTCGAGTACATGGTTGCAGAAAACAACATCAAATTCACCATCTTCAAATGGCATATTCATCACATCAAGTTTAACCTTGGCAAGTGGTGATTC
>JBDLIU010000058.1:0-19972 GCA_039714715.1 Bacteroidota bacterium | reverse complement strand
AACAAATCTCCTGACTTATATGGAGCATTTCCTACAGATGCCTACTCACATACACCAGGTAATGCAGGTGTACAGCAACCCGGTATGACCGGGCAGGTTAAGGAAGACATTATTAGTCGATGGGCAGAACTTGGAGTAGTTGTTAAAGATGGTCAGATCACTCTTAATCCTGTATTTCTGAAAAAAGAAGAATTTATTCAGGAAAACGCAATATTTAGTTACTTTGATATCAATAACCAAAAACAATCAATTGAGCTCATGCATGGTTCACTGGCTTTTACTTATTGTCAGGTTCCTGTAATTTATAAACTGGCAGAGCGTGAAAATATTGAGATAGTAAAATCGGGCAATAAGGTAGAAGTAATCAACAACAATACATTATCGGGCACAATCTCAAAAGAAATTTTTAACAGGTCAGGTTTGGTAAAACAAGTACAGTTTAATTGTGTTATAAAATAATAGATGATGAGTTTAATTTTTAATAATTTACATTCAGGCTGAAATAGATTTATACAGAATGATGGTTATAAAAAGTGATACAGCTTAATTAATCAAACTGTGGTTTAGTAGTTGTAAAAAGGGGCTTCGGCCCATTTTTTTGTTGCACAAAAAAAGCGATGAGTTACCACATCGCCTTTTTTATGTCTTATAAATATTCTCTTAATGAATACCCTTCATAGCCCGATTTAGCAACGGAGAAAGTATCAAAATAGACGCAGCAGAGCCAAACATAATCCACATTATAAATGGATAGAGAGAGAGGTCATACGTATGTAAGATATTCTCCATTACACCTGCAAAATAATTACCGGCTGCAAAACTGGCCATCCAGAGTCCCATGACAACAGACACCAACTTGGTTGGTGCCAGCTTGGTAATCATAGAGAGCCCAATTGGTGAAAGCATTAGCTCTCCAAGTGTTAAAATTAGATAAACCATCACAAGCCACATAGGAGATACAAGGTTTCCTCCTGCCGCCTGGTTGCTGGCCATTGTCATAAACCAGAAAGCTATGCCTCCAAGAAGCATTCCAAGGGCGAATTTAATTGGGGTTCTAGGGTTCAATTTCATAGAATCCAGCTTTAACCACATAATTGAATATATTGGCGCAAAAATCAGAATTATTGCCGGATTGATATTCTGGAACCATGTGGTAGGCATCTCCCACCCAAAGATCACTCTATTTGTATTTTCTTCAGCAAAAAGGTTAAAGGTTCCACCTGCCTGCTCAAAACCGGCCCAGAATACAACATTAAAGAAGGCGAGTACAACTATCACAATCATTCTACTCCATTCATCTCCTCCACTTGTTCCTTTGAATATGATGAAGGCAAGCCCTGCAATGAGAACAATAAACCCAACTGTAATAATGGTGCCGGAAATATTATCCGGAATTAATCCCCAGAAATATATAATAGCTAATGTAGATACAACTAACCCAATAGAATAGAATATTATTTGACTCCAGTCTTTTGAATCCAGAATAAATTTATCTGCAGGTGATTCAGGAGGTAACCCATGTTGCTCCAAAGTATTTTCCCTTGCTTTTAACCAGATCACACTAATAATAAGACCAACACCAGCAGCAAAATATCCCCAGCCCCACTGTACATTTTCACCAAGAGA
Organism: Bacteroidota bacterium; assembly: GCA_039714715.1. GTDB lineage: Bacteria > Bacteroidota > Bacteroidia > Cytophagales > Cyclobacteriaceae > S012-113. Next base: position 18,346 of record JBDLIU010000058.1, on the reverse strand, counting down.
TCCTGCAATAAATGGCCCAAGTACTGCACCCAGGTTAATACCCATGTAGAAGATATTAAACGCTGCATCCTTTCGTGGATCATTATCATCATAGAAATCACCTACAATGGTTGAAATATTGGGCTTAAAGAAACCATTACCAATTATCAGAACCCCTAATGCAAAATTGAAAAGGAAAAGCCGCATATCAGGATCAAGAGATTGAGCCATAAAGGCACTGGCCGCCAACAGAAACTGACCTATAGCCATTACTATACCTCCCATATACACCGTTTTTCTCTTTCCTAAGAAACGGTCGGCTACCCAACCTCCCAGGATTGGAGTTAGGTATACAAGTCCGGTAAAAATGGCATAAATTTCCAGTGCTGATGCCCTGTCAAGACCAAATCCTCCATCAACCAACTCCGCTGTTAAATAAAGAGTTAATAGGGCACGCATACCGTAATAACTGAACCTTTCCCACATTTCCGTGGCAAAAAGTGTTGATAACGCACTCGGATGTGATTTCCTCATTTTGCTATCTCCCGTGTCAATAGTAGTATCACTCATTTGTGTCTGTTTTAGTTTGTTTTTATATCTTTCTCAGAATAATCTGATGATTTTCAATGGCTACGAAAGTACATCTACCGCCTTAATTTTACAAGTCTTCCATCATATAGCTGAACTTTCTAAAGTTTTAATTTAAATGTTGATATATTCTAACCACATTCTTGCTAATTTTACCGGTTAAACCAAGTGGAATAATAAAATGATAGAATCAAACGCACTAAAATCATTAGAGCAGAAATTAGAAAAGTATGGGATAATCGGACCAAGCGAGATTGTTTACAATCCCTCGTATAACCAATTATTTGAGGAAGAAATAAAACCTGATCTTGAAGGATATGAAAAAGGTCAGGTTACTGAATCAGGTGCTGTGAATGTTATGACAGGCATCTATACAGGAAGATCTCCCAAGGATAAGTGGATTGTAAAAGATGATACAACAAAAGATAATGTCTGGTGGACATCTGAGGAATCCCCCAACGACAATAAAACCATCTCACAAGATGTATGGAATGATCTCAAAAAACTGGTTGTTAAGCAATTATCATCGGATAAGCGACTATTTGTTGTCGACACCTTTTTAGGCGCCAATGAGAACTCAAGGCTCAAAGTACGATTTATTATGGAAGTTGCCTGGCAGGCACACTTTGTAACCAACATGTTCCTGAGACCCACAGCACAAGAGTTGGAGCATTATGGGGAGCCTGATTTTGTTGTATTAAACGGTTCTAAAACGAGCAATCCTGAATGGGAGGAGCATGGTTTAAATTCAGAGGTATTCACTGCATTCAACCTTACAGAAAAAATGCAGGTAATCGGTGGATCCTGGTACGGGGGTGAAATGAAGAAAGGAATGTTCGCCATGATGAACTACTATCTCCCCTTGAATGGTATAGCATCGATGCACTGCTCAGCCAATGTTGGTAAAGATGGTGATGTTGCTATTTTCTTCGGTCTTTCCGGAACTGGTAAAACCACACTTTCAACCGATGCCCACAGGGCTTTGATCGGTGATGACGAACATGGCTGGGACGATGACGGCATTTTCAACTTCGAAGGGGGTTGCTATGCTAAAACCATCAATCTGGATAAAGAAGCCGAGCCTGAAATTTATGCTGCTATTAGACGTGATGCGCTGCTCGAAAACGTCACAGTGGATGAGGAGGGCAAGATCGATTATAACGATGGTTCTGTTACTCAGAACACAAGGGTATCCTACCCCATCCATCATATCGAAAATATTGTGGTTCCTTCAAAAGCAGGGCATGCTAAAAAGGTAATCTTCCTTACGGCTGATGCCTTTGGTGTGATGCCTCCAGTGTCAAAACTAACTCCTGAACAGACGCAGTATCACTTCCTGTCAGGTTTCACCGCCAAGCTGGCTGGTACTGAGCGAGGAGTTACCGCACCTCAGCCAACCTTCTCTGCTTGTTTCGGGGCCGCCTTCCTGTCTCTCCATCCTACCAAATACGGTGAGGAACTTGTAAAGAAAATGGAAGAGCATGGTGCAACCGCTTACCTGGTAAATACAGGCTGGAATGGTTCCGGAAAAAGAATATCCATCCAGGACACAAGAGGCATCATTAATGCCATCCTTGATGATTCGATTGATAATGCCCCTACCAAAAATATCCCTGTATTCAACCTCGAAGCTCCTACTGAGTTACCTGGTGTTGATTCGGGAATTCTTGATCCAAGGGATACTTACACCGATCCTAAAGAATGGGACGATAAGGCCAGGGACCTTGCGGGTCGTTTTATCGATAACTTTAAGAAATATACTGACAACGAACACGGCAAAGCACTGGTTGCTGCGGGCCCTCATCTATAAGTTCAAATAATCTGAACAAATAATGGGTAACAAAGTTTGAATCAATATAAAAAAGGGTTGCTTATACGCAGCCCTTTTCTATTTATTCGGGTACATCATTTACCTCGAACAACTACGAACAGGTTTTACTTATAAATCATTTTGTAATCACAGAAATTGTGTGCATTTTAGGCAACCGAAATCCTGAAGTATGATTGTACGAAACACACTTTTATTATTTAGTCTTTTATTTTTTCTAAATACACCTCTAAAAGCCCAAACTGATTCAAGTATTGTTCAACAGGATTCAATCATCACAACCCAGATTGATTCTCAACAGGTAAAAGCAGATGATAAATCTACGTTGATTGATGAGGAATCGCTTAAGGAAGAGGGAAATTGGATGATGTCAATTCCAAGAGGATTGTTGGGAATGTCCATTTTAATATTGATAGCCTTTCTCTTCAGTACTAACAGAAATGCTATTTCCTGGCGTGTAGTGGGAATCGGATTAGGAATACAATTAGTTCTTGCTATTGGTATCTTAAAAGTAGATTTAATAAGAAAAGCATTTGAGATTGTCGGTAAATTATTTGTTGTAATCCTTGATTTCACAAAAGAAGGCAGCACCTTCCTCTTCAGAGATCTAATGAATGTAGAATCAACAGGTTACATATTTGCTTTGCAGATTCTCCCAACTATCATCTTCTTCTCTGCCTTAACAAGTGTATTATTTTACCTGGGTATCATCCAGAAAATTGTATATGCACTTGCCTGGTTATTAACAAAAACACTTAGAATATCCGGTGCAGAGTCTCTATCGGTTGCCGGCAATATCTTCCTGGGCCAAACTGAATCTCCTCTGCTTATCAAGGCTTACCTTGAAAAAATGACCCGTTCAGAAATATTGCTTGTGATGACGGGTGGTATGGCAACTGTGGCGGGTGGCGTTTTAGCTGCCTATATTGGTTTTCTTGGAGGTGATGATCCTGCACAACGTCTAATATTTGCAAAACATTTGCTTGCCGCTTCTATATTAGCGGCTCCAGGTGCAATTGTTATATCGAAAATTCTTGTTCCACAAACAGAATCAATCAATACTGATATCCATATCAGTAAACAAAATGTAGGTGCCAACTTGCTGGATGCTATGTCGAATGGAACCACTGAAGGTCTTAAACTAGCCCTAAACGTTGGGGCCATGCTTTTAGTGTTTTTTGCCTTTATTGCTATGGCCAATTATGTGTTTGGATGGGTTGGAGACCTGTTTAATATTAATGATTCAATTGCTTCATTAACAGACGGACAGTATAACAACTTATCTCTACAATTTATACTAGGATATGTTTTTGCGCCATTGATGTGGTTAATCGGGGTAGGTTCAGCAGATATTGCCCTGGTAGGTCAACTACTAGGTGAAAAACTAATTGCCAGTGAATTTGTTGGCTACGAAAGCCTGGCTACTATGAAAGCTACCGGCACATTCACAGACACTAAGTCCATCATCATGTCGACCTATATGCTTTGTGGTTTTGCCAATGTGGCATCCATTGGTATTCAAATTGGAGGTATTGGTGGATTAGCTCCAGGAAAACGAGTGTTGCTTTCTCAGTTTGGTATGAGAGCATTGCTAGGTGGAACATTAGCCTCACTTATGTCTGCCACAATTGTTGGAATGATTCTGGGGTAAGATCCTGCTCTCTTCTTTTTTGTCATTCCGAGTTCAGCATTAGCTGAAAGAGGAATCTTTATCATCAAGAATGCCTTCAACAGGTTAAAAGGTTCTTTCGTGGTGGCAAAGATGCTTCTCCGCTAGCCAGCGTATCAGCATGACAAAGGGTAGTATCATAATTAATAAGGATTTCAGAAAACAATAAAAGCGCTATTTTAAAAGGACCTCATAGCCTGCACTATCCAGCTTCAAAACTTCCATCTTAAGTGTAATGGGCTCAAAGGGTTCATCTATTGAATCAGTTTCAACTTTTACAATAGCATCAACATTATTCATTCCCTTTATTACCTGGCCAAAAACCGTGTATTTATCATCAAGTCTGTGAAGGCCTTCCTTGTTTTGCACAATATAAAACTGACACCCGGCCGAGCGCATTTCAGGATTGTTATCCCGACCAGCCCCTACTGCTCCATAAACATGCCTCAGGTCAGGGTGAAATTCAGGATCGAGCAAATAAGGTGAATTAGCAAACCCTTCTGGTGTATCTGGGCATCCGCCTTGTGCCACAAAATTGTCGATTACCCTATTAAAAGTATAATCTTCAAAATAACCATCCTTAACCAATTTTATAAAACTTGATTTATGATTAGGAGTTTGATCATGTAATACAAAAAATATTTCCCCCTGTGGAGTGGTTATTCGAACAACATCTTTCTTAACATCCGCTTCTTGCTGAGATTTCTCCGAACTACAGGAAATAAATGCTAAAAAGATAAGGCCAAAGAAAAAGAATCTCATAGCACTATAGAATCTAGTTTCTCCTGCTTATCTCATCACGAATACTGGCAGCCCTTTCATAATCCTCCTCTGCTATTGCTTTTTCCAGCATCTCATTTAGTTTTTCCAAAGAATGATCCTTCAACCCGCCTTTTTTTGGTTTCCCTGCTGGTTTCCCTGCCTTACCGGCAGGCAGGTGTTCTTCTTCGGAACTACTGGTAATATCTTCTAATTCTTCTTCCTCAGACAAAACAATACCTGCTTCAGCCAGGATTTTTTCATAAGTGTAAATTTTAGTATCGAATCGAAGGCTAATGGCAATAGCATCCGAAGGCCTTGCATCTACCTCCACCTGACCGTTTTCACCGGTACAGATGATCTTTGCAAAAAATACTCCTTCTTTCAGATCAGAAATTATTATTTCATCCACGCTGTATTTAAACTCATGAGCAAACGATTTAAACAAATCATGTGTCATTGGGCGGTTGGGAATAATCTTTTCCATCTCGATAGCTATTGCCTGAGCTTCGAACATACCAATAATAATAGGAAGCCTCCGGTCACCTTTATGCTCACCTAAGACCAATGCAAAGGACCCGCTTTGGGATTGACTGGACTGAAGACCTATAATATCAAGTTGTATTTTATCCACTTATATTTTTATTGTGCTGCTTTTATTGCTTCTGTTAATTTTGGTACTATGTCAAATGCATCTCCAACAATCCCATAGTCTGCCGACTTAAAAAACGGAGCTTCTTCATCAGTGTTTATCACAACAATGTGTTTTGACGAATTCACTCCTGCAAGGTGTTGAATAGCACCTGATATTCCAATTGCAATATACAAATTAGGTCCCACTTTTATACCAGTTTGGCCAACGTGTTCACTATGTGGTCGCCAATCCATATCAGAAACCGGTTTGCTGCAACCAATAGCTGCTCCCAGAGTCTCCGTCAGATCTTCAACCATTCCCCAGTTTTCAGGGCCTTTTAAACCACGGCCTGCTGAAACAACTATCTCAGCCTCGGGTAACAATATCTTACCTGTTGCTTTTTCTATATTGGTAATTACTACCTTTTTATCTTCTGCACTGATCTCTGCTGAAAAACTTTCTACAGGAGCTTCAGCCCCATCTTCTTTTATTTCAACTATGTTTTTATTCAGGATAAGAATTTTAGCATCATTCTTTAGCTCAATATTAGCGAATGCGCTACCAGTAAAAATACCTTGCTTAACCACGTAACCTGCACTGGTATCTGGCAGTGATACCACATTAGATACCATGCTTGCATTGATTTTTGCCGCTAAACGTGATGCAATAGCTCCACTCTTTGATGATTTTGCCATGACAACCGTATGGGCACCTGTATTGCCATAAATCTGTGCCAGGGCCGATGCGGCAGCATCTGAAGTCTCGATACCTGAAGCAGTAATCACTTTTCCTGCTCCATTTTTACCTGTTGATGCCAACTCAGCATTATCTACCTCTTCAAAGCAAACAGCTATTACATCCCCTCCTAGCTGACTTGCATAGCTTACTGCTTCACTGCACGATTTCTTAATCTTACCTTCTGATGATTCTATATATACTAAAACAGACATTATTATTTCATTTTTTATTTAAAGGACTTTTGCTTCATTTTTAAGAAGATTAACCAAATCTTCTACATTATCTACAATTTTCACCGCTTGTTTAGCTGGTGGCAATTCATAGTTTTTAACTTCAGTAGCCACGCTGTCACCAATCGGCTCAATAACGTTTAAAGGTTTAGATCTGGCTGTCATAATACCCCTCATATTGGGTATTCTCCATTCCGAAATAGGTTCCTGGCAACCAGCAATAAAAGGCATCTCTACCTCCACATGCTCCTTCCCTCCTTCTATCTCTAATGACATCTTAGCTTTGCTGCCATCACATTCCATTTGCATTACTGGTGATACAGCCGGAATATTTAGTAATTCACCAACCATGCCATGAACCTGTCCTCCATTAAAATCTATCGACTCCCGACCCATCAGAATTAAATCATATTTATTTTCTTTAGCCACAGCAGCTATTTGTTGCGCTACAAAAAATGAATCAAGGGGCTCAGAATTTACTCGTATTGCATCATCTGCGCCTATAGCAAGTGCTTTTCGAATAGTTGGTTCTGTTTCTGCCAGACCTACATTCATTACGGTAACTTCAGCACCATTCGATTCTTTAATATCCATTGCTTTACCAATGGCATAATCTTCATACGGACCAATAATATATTGCACACCTGTTTTGTCGAATTTTGTATCATTATCAGTAAATGCAATCTTTGATGTTGTGTCAGGTACATGCGTTATACATACCAATATTTTCATATCAAATTTGTTTTAAATAATTAACTACAATTTATAACGAAGTTAATGAATTTTGATGGCAATCTATATCAGGAAAAGTGATGATTAACACCGATTTTATAGATAAGTCAATATTTCATTAAAATATGTTAATGAAGCATTTATTTTATGTAAAACTAAAGTTCTCTATAGTTACTAAAGCCCGAATTCTGTAAAGTTTAAATTGCAATCCATAAACTCACCAATTTGATATTTTTCCTCTATTTTTGAAACTATGGATAACAGCATTAAACGAGTACATATTATAGCTATAGCAGGCAGTGTCATGCATGGCCTTGCCATAGCACTTCATAAGCAGGGAATTAAGGTTACAGGATCGGATGATGAACTTAGAGATCCATCCAGGTCAAGATTACTTGAATTTGGCATATTACCTGATCAGGAAGGATGGAATCCTGATAATATAGACGATTCTATTGATACTGTAATCCTTGGAATGCATGCACATGCTGACAATCCTGAATTGGCCAGAGCGCAGGAATTAGGATTAAAGATTTTGTCATTTCCTGAATTTATTTACGAATTTTCTAAAAATAAACAACGGGTTGTTATTGGTGGCAGTCATGGTAAAACCACTGTTACTGCCATGATTATGCATGTCTTGAAATTCCATAATAGCAAATTTGATTATGTAGTCGGAGCCAAGGTTAATGGTTTCGAAGAGACTGTTCACCTATCAGACGCCCCTGTCATTATTATTGAAGGAGACGAATATCCTTCATCCAGGATAGATGCTACACCCAAATTTCACCACTATCAGCATCATATTGGTCTTATCAACGGAATCGCCTGGGATCATGTGAATGTATTCCCAACTGAAGATGAATATGTACAACAGTTCGACAGATTTGCAGACTCTTCACCAAAAGCCAGTTCACTTGCGTATAATGACGAAGACTCTCTGGCAACTCTAATAGGCGTCCAGGAACGTGCTGATGTCGTAAGACTGCCTTATACTACTCATCCTTATGAAGTGATTAATGGAACCACTTACCTTATTGATGGAGATGACCGTATAAAGCTTAAAATCTTTGGTAAACATAATATACTTAATCTCAGCGGTGCTAAAGAAGTGTTATCAAGGTTAAGTATTAGCAAGATTGACTTTTACGATGCCATTAAATCATTCAGCCTTCCATCCATGAGATTGGATGTGGTTAAAGAGAATGAAGATCATACAATCTTCAGGGATTATGCACACGCTCCTTCCAAGGTAAAAGCGACCTCTTTTGCAGTTAAAACACAGTTCCCCGACAGAAATCTGGTAGGTGTATTTGAGTTGCATACTTACAGCAGTCTAAACAAAGAATTCTTTGGAAGATATAAAGACACGCTTAAATATTGTAATAAAGCTATAGTCTTTTACAACCCAAAAGCGGTAGGACAAAAGAAACTTGCCATGTTCGAACCTGAAGATGTAGCAAAGGCCTTTAAGCACCCTCACTTGGAGGTGATTAACGACAAAGAACAGCTGGCCGATGTAATTAAAAAGATAAATTTAACCTGCACGAATGTTCTACTTATGAGTTCTGCAGATTTTGGTGGATTAGATATTAAAGCACTTTTTTAAAACATTATGGCACTCAACCTAAAAAACCCGTTGGTAATATTTGACCTGGAAACTACCGGTATCTCGATATCACAAGACAGGATTATTGAGTACTCGTTTATTAAGGTATATCCTAACCAGGAAAGAGAAATACGTACAGAAAGAATTAATCCAACGATCCCTATCCCAGCGGAATCGAGTATGATCCATGGTATTTACGATAAGGATGTGGCAGAAGCTCCTACATTTAAGCAGGGTGCAAAAAACCTGGTAAAATGGCTGGAAGGTTGTGATTTGGGAGGATTTAACGTCATTAAATTTGATGTCCCCATGCTTGTTGAAGAGTTTCTCAGGGCTGATGTTGATTTTGAGACCAAAAACAGAAAACTGATTGACGCTCAAAAGTTTTTTCACCTGATGGAAAAACGTAATCTTACTGCAGCCTATAAGTTCTACTGCAATAAACCTCTTGACAATGCCCATAGTGCAGAAGCCGACACCCTGGCAACGTTAGCTGTATTGGAAGCACAGGTAGAACGATATGAAAATAAAGAGGTAAATGATAACCTTGGAAACAAAATTGGAGACTTCCAGAACGACATGACAGCCTTACATAATCTCACCTTTACTAAAATGTTTGATTTGGCTGGCCGAATGGTTTACAATAACATGGGTGAAATCGTTTTTAACTTTGGAAAGCATAGAAATAAGCCTGTCAAGGAGATTTTACGTAGAGAGCCTTCCTATTTCGATTGGATTATGAGAGGTGATTTTACCCGTGATACAAAGCGAAGACTAACTGAGATCAGGCTGGAGGAATTAAAAAAATAACTTTCCTCTGAATAATGTTCTTTTCAAATGTCAGCGGGAACCTCAGTATATTTTTTTTCGTGCAGAGCTTATTTATATAATAATATGCCAGTTTGTGAGGCTTTTCACATATAAAGTATAATATCTCATCTATATTTGACCTCAATTAAAAAACAAGACTATTATGAATATTAGAGCAGGACTGATTAGTGCAGTTGGTATATTCATTATCTCTACCGCACTTGCCCAAACATCAGAAGATTATCCTTCAAAAAACTGGTTTAATGAAGATGCACAAAACCAGCATGTGAATGGAGTAAGTACAACAGAAGCATATGAATATTTAAAAGGACGGGAATCTAAAACTGTGTTAGTGGCAGTAATTGACTCAGGTATAGATATTGACCATGAAGACCTGAAAGACAAGATCTGGATAAACACAGATGAAATACCAGGCAATGGAATAGATGATGATAAGAATGGTTTTATTGATGATATCCATGGCTGGAACTTTATTGGTGGAAAAAATGGAGCGAATGTAGGACCGGATAATTTAGAGGTTACAAGAGAATACAGACGCCTGAAAGGTCAATATGAAGGTAAAAAGGCGAAAAAGAAAAAAGGTTATGAATACTGGCTGGAAATTGAAAAAGGGTACCAGGAAGCATTTTCTAAAGCCAACGATCAGCTTGAATTTTATATAAATATTAAAAATGCAATAGACAGGTATCATCCTATGATTAAGGCCTACCTGGATGTGGATGAATTAACACTTGAAGCTGTCAGGTCAATCGAATCACCTGATTCAATCGTATCTGTAGGAGCAGGATTTATGGGGAGCATATTATATATGGTTGGCGATACTGGAATGGGTGAACTTAACGCTGAACTAGATGAAGCAGTTAGTCATTATGACACACAGGTTCAGTTTCAATATAATCTTGACTATGACCCAAGAACAATCATTGGTGATAATCCGGAAGATCTCTCTGAAGTTGGTTATGGTAATAATGATGTAAAAGGTACCGGTACTGACAATTTACATGGCACCCATGTGGCTGGTATTATTGGAGCATCTAGAGATAATAGTCTTGGTATCGATGGAATTACTTATGATGTTAAAATAATGGCTCTCAGGGCAGTGCCGGATGGTGATGAGCATGATAAAGATGTAGCTAATGCCATTCGTTATGCTGTTGACAATGGTGCTCAGGTTATTAATATGAGTTTTGGAAAAGGCTATTCTCCTCATAAGGATTATGTGGATAAAGCTGTTAGATATGCTGAAAAACATGGTGTGTTACTTGTACATGCTGCAGGTAACGATGGCAAAAACATTGATGAAAAAAACTTTTATCCTACAAAGAAACTTAACAATAATAAAAAGGCTGGCAACTGGATAGAAGTTGGCGCATCGGCCTGGGGTGATGATGATCAGTTAGCGGCTTCGTTCTCAAATTATGGTCAAAATAGTGTAGATTTATTTGCACCTGGAGTAGAGATATACTCTACAGCTCCGGGAAATGAATACAAGAGCCTACCGGGCACCTCATTTGCTTCACCTGTTACAGCAGGAGTAGCCGCCTTACTATTGAGCTATTATCCTGATTTATCTGCTACTGATTTAAAGGATATATTAATGCAATCATCCAGAAAATTTGATGGTTTGATGGTTGTAAAACCTGGCTCGGAAGATGAAAAGGTTGATTTTAGCTCTTTATCCGTCTCTGGCGGGATTGTAAATGCCTTTGAAGCGGTAAAGCTGGCAGATACCTGGAAGATTAGCTCTAAATAACTTAAAGAGACTTATTCGTTTGTGTCTTCATCTTCTACCTTTCTGGGTTGAAAAGGTTTTGCTATGGCCCTGAACATGGCTTTCTCCTTTCTCCAGAAGAAGGAGAATTGACCAAAAAGAAATCCATAAATCAATAGGAATATTTGGTAGGTTGGGAATACCATTATTATCCAAATGGTAATCCTTAACCATGTTGGTGTATCCTCATCAATACCAAATAAGTTATACCATAAAGGTTTAACAAACATTATAGATGAACCCGCAAGAGAGAATACTATCAGAATAGCAACTAAACTCCAATTGGATTTAATATTCCACTTCTCTTTAAGCCTGTCCAACATTTTCTTCAAATCTATTAATCACATTCAATCACTGCCTTGATTAGTTCGGCAGCTATTTTCTTCTTGTTAATTCAGCAAATGTCATTAAAACCTTTGACATTATTAGTTAATATCTTGGTTTAAACTTCACATCAGCTCACTTTCAGCATAATTTTTGAATAACCAATCTTATCTTTGATATAGAAATATAAAATAATGATTGGCAACTTCTCAATAATGTTATTTAAGGCAAAATATAAAGTATCATTTGTTTTAATCTTCCTCCTGTCTGGTGAATTATTGTTTGGTCAAAGTTTAAAACTGATCATTCCAAAAGGGCACACCAATCCTGTCACGCAAATTGTTTCGAGCCTTGATAAAAAGTACGTAGCAAGCACAGATGGCACCAATGAAATAACCATTTGGGATTATAATACAGCCAAAGAAGTATCCAGGTATGCTTTGGATAATTCGGTTTCAACTATGTTAATCAATGGCAGTGATTTATTGATTGGTCAAAAAGATGGTGTCCTGGCTAAGGTGAACCTTAAGACTCTACTGATTTCTGAGCTGGGGAAAATAGCTGAATCAGAAATTATTTCAATAAACAGCAGTAATAGTCAAATTTTCCTTGCAACAGCAGGAGGGCAAGTAATTCTACTGAATAACCAATATGAAAAATCAGATTCCGTTGATTTATCACTAAATCTATCGAGTTGCCTGGTTAGGGATCATTTCATTTATGCAGGCACCAATTCCGGCTCATTGTTAATATATGATCAAAAAGGAGAAACCACACTGGCAACTATAGCATTAGGTGAATCTAAAATCAATGATATTGCCATCTCCCCTTCCGGTAAATTTTTAGTTGTGTCTGATACCAGGGGTTACATTTACCAAATTGATTTAATAAGCAATCTACTTAAAGAGACATATCATACCTTCACATTAAGAGCCCGTGATATGATCTTTCTCGATGAGAATAGATTACTGGCAGTAGGTCGTGACGAAGAATCGAACCTTAAAGAGATCAACTTTTTGGAAGAAACCATAAAACCATCAGGTTTATGGCAAGACGAGGTATCCTATAAATCTTTCCCATTCGGACTGTATGCACTGGAAAAACTAGATGGCAACAACATCTTTGTATCGGGTTACGACAATAATTTCTGGCGATTAGATTCACTGAATAATGGTACTAACTACATAGGCGAAGCCGGAAGAATACATGACATTGAAGTTGATGGCTCAGGAAAAATGCTCGCTATTGGAGCAGACCATAGCGAGATTTCCATAATCGATTTAACAGGACGTACAAATCCCAGAGTAATTGAGTCGGGTGATAAGCCCACTTCCCTCAAGTGGTTAGGAACCGAACTGTTTGCAGGTTTATCAAATGGGAAGATTCTGAAAGTTGAACGCAACAAAAGCTCGATTGTTAATCCCCAGGTAAAAAGTTCATACCCCAACACCAGGCTGGATATCGATTCGGCACAGGAATTCAGCCTTAGAAAGTATAGCGCAGATGGAATTCCGGTAATTCGATTAGAAGATCTAACTGTAGCTAAGAATTTAAAGAAAGCAGGATTTAGCTATGCCTTCCATCCTCAAAAGCGTGAATTAATTTATCTCAACACTAAAAGGAAGATTGAGATATGGTCAACAGGTAAATTTAAGAAGGTTAGAACTGTCTCAATTGAAGACATTTTGAAGTTTAATTTAACAGGTGACAGTAAAACAATAGTAGCACAACAGAAAGATAACCTATTGTTGGTAGATTATGAATCAGGAAACATCATAAATACCTGGCCAATAAATGATGTTGGAGGAGAGCGTGTTTTTGTTTCACCGGCTTTGGATCAAATTTATATTGCAAAAGCCAGCAGAACAAAAGGTAGCACAACAACGAACTACCATGTTGCAGTTATCGATGCTAAAAATGGCAAAGAGGTCTTTCAGTTATCCAATCACAATGCTTTTGTGACTGATATTGAATTTATTAAAAATGGCAACTACATCTTAACAGCAAGTTCTGATGGATCAATTAAGCTATGGAAAAATGATGGCACTCATTTGGGCGATATCATACCTTTAACTAAAGGCGAACATGTTGTAATTGCTGCTAATGGATTGTTCGATGCCACCACTAACGCGATGGATAAGCTTAGCTATTTACAGGGTACTGAAGTAATTCAGCTAAGCCAGGTGAAAAGCAAATACTACGAACCAAATCTTCTCTCTAAGTTGCTGGGATTCAATACTGAACCGATTAGGCATGCTGATCCACTAACTCATGTTAAGCTTTATCCTGAATTCGAACTGGTGCACCCTATTTATAATGAAGGCAAACTGGGTATAAAAATCGTTTCGCGGGAAGGAGGCACGGGAAGGATAATTATACTCATCAATGGAAAAGAGGTAAACTCAGATATTCAACCTGCCGATGATGGTTCCGCTGAATTCGACATATTAAATCACCCTTATATTCTGACTGGCGATCTCAACAGGATATCTGTTAAGGTTCAAAACGAAGCAGGTGATGCTGAAAGTAGCCCCAGGAACCTGTATTATCTCGATAAACGTAAACCAGAAGATCTGAAACCTCACCTCTATGGACTGGTAATTGGAGTTTCGGAGTATCAAGGTGATAAATTGGATCTTAAATATGCAGCCAAAGATGCTAATGATATCTCCAGTGCAATAGAGCTATCAGCAATCGAATACCTGGGGAACGAGCAAGTTCATATCAAACGTCTTACCACTACCCAGGATTCTACAAGTGTTTTGTGGCCTTCTAAAGCCAATATAAAGCAAGCGCTTAAAGAAATTGCAGATAAAGCTACTGCCAGAGACATTCTGTTCCTGTATATGTCGGGCCATGGCGATGTTGACAAGGTAAATACTAATGATTTTTATTACCTGACTGCCGATGCAGGCAATGGTAATTTAGAAGATATTGAATATCGAAAAAATGCACTTTTATCTAATGTAGAATTGGTTGATTTAATTAAAGAAATTGCAGCTTTAAAACAAGTCCTTGTAGTGGATGCCTGCCATTCCGGAAGCCTGGTGTCTACCCTGTCGGGAGATCCTTCATCAACCATGAGTTCTACACAGGTTAGATCTTTAGAAAAAATTAAGGATCATGCTGGAATGTATGTTCTGGCAGGATCGGCAGCTGATGCCGTAAGTTATGAATCTACAATTTTCGGACAGGGCCTTCTAACTTATAGCCTCCTAATGGGAATGAAAGGTCCCGCATTACGGGACAATAAATTTGTAGATATCTTAAATCTTTTTAGTTATGCTTCTAATGAGGTGCCTGAGTTGGCCAGCGAAATAGGCGGAATACAAAAACCGGAAAT
This sequence comes from Bacteroidota bacterium, assembly GCA_039714715.1. GTDB lineage: Bacteria > Bacteroidota > Bacteroidia > Cytophagales > Cyclobacteriaceae > S012-113. The sequence goes on along the minus strand of JBDLIU010000058.1, from coordinate 3,311 downwards.
CAAGATTCCTTCTACTGGTAGTTTCGATATTGGATTACTTGATAATGAAAGTAAGAAAAAAATTGAAGTTAACTCTCCAAAACCAATTTTTATACACTCTTCATTTCAACATGAAACAAGGTACTATGATATCCTTGATCTGGGCCACGGTGTTGATGATGAGTTAAGGCATATGGATGACCTGACAGATTCAGAAATTGTATTCCTTAATACTAATAATTACCCGGATGCCTTCTCTATCCGTGGACGATACACAATGGTTAATAACAAACTGGAAATATCAGTAAAACTGTTTAAAGGCCTCGGACAGGTTGGTGATTTTCAATTTAGCACAGAAGACATAAAAAATGCACCTGAACTTGTGGTAAGGGAAGTGATAGAAAGAATTAAACCTGTAATAAACTCAGAACACTAAGGGGTACAATACACGCATGTTGAGCCTGTAGCAGATTCACAATCTGATTGTAGATCATAGCATAATTGTGTATCATTATTTGAGTATGGTGCACTCACAGCACAGTGATCACATGTTAAATCCTCTAACATTTCATCACAAGATGTAGCAAAAACACTTGCAATCATGATTAAAAAAAATCCTGCTAATCTATTCATACTTACAGTAGTTATGTTTCATGACAAACTTAATTAAGAATTTATACAATCCATTATCAGGAGACCCTTTTCATAGCTTTTGTAAGCCACCTAATCCTACTATGCACGGGTTAATTAACAACCGTTAACATTTACTGATTGTTTACCTACAAACATTTCTTTTATATTTGCCGTCTTTAAGAATGAGCATGGATTGGTTTAACTCATTAGGAACGTTCGAATTAGTAAGCACAGGAATATTCTCTATTGCTTATCTGATATACACTTTTCGTGTTTTCAGGTTAAGTCGGTTTCTTGGAACACTGCAAGGCTCCGTTATCCCAAAATTTATTCTCAGAACCTTATTCTTCGGCATGGTAATAATTGCCCTACTTGGCCCTTCATTTGGAAGTGATAGTAAGGAGGTTAAAGCAATAGGTAAGGATATCATGATTGCAGTTGATCTCTCCCAATCAATGAATGCCATTGATATTCAACCCAGCAGGTTAGAGAAAGTGAAATATGAGCTCAACAATATTGTAGAAAAATTTAATTCTGACCGTATCGGGTTAATCATTTTTTCGTCTGAAGCTTTTGTGCAGTGTCCGCTTACCTATGATCAGTCGGCCCTAAACTTGTTTATTGAAACCCTTGGCACCCAGCTTGTTCCAAATACTGGTACAGACTTCGGCCCTGCCCTAAGTCTTGCTTTAGATAAGCTGGACAATGAAGAAACATCTATTGATTCGAAAGCTAAAATTATAATTCTGATAAGTGATGGTGAAGACTTCGGTGAAGAGACAGGTACAATCAGGGAAGAAATAATGGACCGTGGCATTAAGCTTTTCACACTTGGTGTAGGTACGACACAGGGAAGTAAAATTAAGGAAGGTAAAGGCTTTAAGAAAGATAATAGTGGGAATGAGGTTATTTCGAAGCTCAACAGACAATCATTAAAAGAACTGGCTGCCCGTACAGATGGCAAGTACTTCGAGATAAACCAACGACAAAATGATGTCTCGAGGCTTATAAATACTATCAATGCTGTTGAAGGACAGCTAAGAGATTCCAGAATGGTAGATGTATCAGCAAACAAGTATATCTATTTTCTAATGGCTGCGTTAGTACTTTTAGCTATAGATGTTTTAACTACCGTGAAGACTATTAAAATATGAAGCTTGTTCTGATACTATATCTGATTATCAATCCGATTAATGATCTGGATAAGATTGCTAAAATCAATAAGGCAAAAAAAGAAGCTGAACAGGCCTATCTGGCTAAAAACTATACTATCGCCAACGAAAAATATCTCTATCTGAGAGATTCGTTAGGGGTAAAAGAAGATAAATTACTGCTCAACCTTGCCAATACCCAGTATTTGCTAAATGATTCAATCAGCGCACAAAAAACTTATAATGAATTAATAAATAGTGAGAATAATATTGTGAGTTCACTGGCTCATCAGCAATTAGGTGCCATGGAATTTAAAAATCAGAAATATAAGGAGGCGTTGGAGCATTATAAATCGGCTCTAAAGAAAGCCCCTGATAACCAGGACGCCAGGTATAATTATGAATTGCTGAAAAAACTGGTAAAAGAACAAGAAGAGCAGCAACAGGATCAGCAGAACCAGGACAAAGAAAATAACGACCAGCAAAACAAGGATCAGGAGAAACAAGATCAACAAGACAAGAACGAGGAGAATAAAGATCAAGAGCAACAGGAGGAAAACAAGGAAGAAGAAAATAAAGATCAGCAAAACAAAGAAGAGCAAGACCAGCAACAGCAGGATAAAGAAGAACAGGAAAAGAAAGACCAACAATCTGAAGAGCAGAAAAAAGAAGATGAGAAAAAGCAGGAACAGCCCAACTCAATCGATGAGGAGAAACTGAAAGAAATGAAGATAAGTGAAGAAAAAGCCCGCCTGATCCTGGAGGCCATGAAGAATAACGAAGTCCAGTATATCCAGCAGAATAAGCGTAAGGCAAAGAAGAAGAAAGATCCTAATAAGCCGGATTGGTAACTTCGACTTCGCTCAGTTTACCAATCCTCCCTCACTTTACTATATTGATAAACAATTGAAGATTTAGGATTAGATATTTGACTTTTCAGTAATTCAAATAAACAGTTCAACTTATCAACAAATAAGCCCTACTGAGTATATTTGTTATGTATCAATCTCATAACAAAAATCCATGGAAGAAGCATATATTATTTCCGCAGTTCGTACACCAATTGGTAGTTTTGGTGGTAGTTTATCATCTCTCTCGGCAACACAATTAGGGTCCATTGCGATTAAAGGAGCTCTTGAAAATGCGGGAGTTGATCCAGAGCATGTTAATGAAGTATTTATGGGTAATGTGGTTTCTGCCAACCTGGGTCAGGCACCTGCGAGGCAAGCCTCACTTGGAGCCGGAATTGGCACCAATGTTCCTTGTACTACTGTGAACAAGGTATGTGCATCAGGTATGAAGTCAGTGATGCTGGGCGCTCAATCTATAATGTTGGGCATAAATGATGTCGTAGTAGCGGGTGGCATGGAAAGCATGTCAAACATCCCCTATTATGTGCCTAAGGCTCGTTATGGCTACAAATATGGTAATGCCGAATTCGTTGATGGACTGGTTAAAGATGGATTATGGGAAGTTTATAACAACTTCCCGATGGGTAATTGTGCCGATAACACCGCAAAAGAAATGAACATCACCCGGGAAGAGCAG
>JBDLIU010000057.1:0-20089 GCA_039714715.1 Bacteroidota bacterium | reverse complement strand
ACTGACCTGTATCAATCCGTCATCTGTACCAACAATAATTAAATTCTCATCCAATGGGGATTCATCCATGGCTACAATGGTTCCATACTGAGAGGTTGATCCATTTTTCATTACAGCGTCCATTCCCCAGATTCGGCCCATTACCACAAGCTTATTACGGTCAATCTGAGCGGTAATATCATCACTGATCACATTCCAGCTGTTACCATAATCATCGCTTCTAAATACCTTATTAGCAGCAAAATAGAGTCTGCCCGTTTTGTGCTTGCTTATTACTAATGGGGCATCCCAGTTCCAGCGATAGCTGTTTTCATCTTTCCTTGGTTGAGGTTTGATGCTTAATCCTTCTCCACTTTGCTTGTCGTATCTAACCAGCCCTCCATATTGTGATTGAGCAAATACAATGTCCGGATTATTGGGGTCAACCTGTGACTCAAAACCATCTCCACCATTGGTAATAAACCATTCGCTGTTGGCAATACCGTTGCCGCTGATAGTCCTTGAAGGACCACCAAGACTAAAGTTGTCTTGAGTGCCACCATAGATATTGTAGAATGGTTCTGCATTATCTGTGGCTACTTTATAAAACTGTGTAACAGGCAAATTAGCCATGAAATCCCAGTGTTTGCCACCATCCCATGTAGTGTAAACACCTCCGTCATTTCCATTAATTATGTGGTCGGTATCATCAGGATTGATCCACATGGCATGATTGTCAATATGCTTAAAGTCCTCCCCTACATAATCCATTGTTTTACCACCATCACGGGTTACACGCATCCAATTGTTCATTACATATACTTTATCAGGGTCAACCGGATCAGCAAACAATTCCTGGTAATAGTTGCCACTGGTCACATAACTGTTTCGTTTTTGCCATGAAGCACCTCTGTTGGTTGATATATAAAATCCACCTTTTCCTTCGGCTGCTTCAACAATAGCATAAATTTTTTCAGGATCTGCTGGTGAAATAGTCATTCCAATACGTCCTAAATCTACACCAGGGAGTCCTTTAGTAATTTTATTCCATGTGGCACCAGCATCTGTACTTTTGTGAATTGCTGAACCGGGGCCACCTCCAATATAGGTAAATACATGTCGCCTTCTTTGATGTGTAGTGGCGTAAAGAATATCGGGATTCCTGGGATCCATATGAACCTCATTCACTCCTGTATGTTCATCTACGGTAAGAATTGAATTCCAGGTTTCTCCTCCATCAGTCGTTTTGTATAATCCGCGATCTCCACCGGCACTCCAAAGAGGCCCAACTGCAGCTACATATACAACATCTGAATTTCTTGGATCGATGGTAACCATACCAATGTGCTCTGAGTTTTTTAATCCCATGTGTTTCCAGGATTTACCAGCATTGTTTGATCTATAAATACCATCACCAAAGTCTACACTTCTCTGATTGTTGTTTTCACCGGTGCCTACCCATAAAACGTTATGGTTGTTAGGGTCCATGGTAATACATCCTATTGAAAAACTACCCTGACTATCAAAAATTGGGGTAAATGTATTTCCGGCATTCACAGTTTTCCATACTCCTCCGGCAGAGGCTGCTACATAAATTTCCTTTGGATTGTCAGGATTGACAGCAAAATCAGAGATACGGCCGCTTGTCAAAGCGGGGCCTATACTTCTGAACTTTAGTCCTGAAAGAGATGTTTTTTCCAGCAACGAGCTACTGGCTGTCGTAGTTGATTTTGATTTCTTTTTCTTTTGTGCATTTACTCCGGTTGTTATCAATAAAGAGATAAATACAAGCGCTAAAAATTTACCTGTTAACTTCATGATTAAGACTTTTGTTAATTTGTCATGAAGTTACAAAGAAGCTACAGAAATGGTATTCCATTCATATAAGAATACTACCATATAAGAAAACCCTGAAGCTATTGGTCGGGATTCTGCATCAATAAATAACTAAAATAAATTTTGATTAATACTTTTAGTCAATTTGATAAGAATTTTCCAAATAAAAAAAGCTGACCTGTAGTAGATCAGCTTTTCAAAATATTGTAATTAAAATTATTCTTCGTCAATTATATAGCCCAGCTCTTTTCTTCTGTCTTCGTATTTCTTAGCCATTTTAAAATCCTTAAGCTTGTAATAAACAGCATGAAGGTTTTGAAGTGCTAATTCGTCAGTGTCATCTGCCTCAAGAACTTTATCTAATAATGGAATAGACTTGCTCCATTCTGATTTAGCTTCAGCTTCAATTTTATCAAACTCTTTTACTGCTCTAACATCCAATTCCAACGCTTTCTTGTAGACTTTATCTCCTCGGCCAATGTGATAAACTGCCATATTAATCAATGAAAAACGGTCATTAGGGTCAATAGCAAGTGCTTTTTTGTACTGTTCAATTGCTAATTCATATTCTTCCTGGGAGTCATAAAGCAGACCAAGGTTGGTATAAAGGCCAGCATTTTCAGGTTCTGCAGCAATAGCAGCTTTTAGCTCATTAATGGCATCATCCAGCTTATCCATTTTAATAAGGATATCTACTTCTGTCTTTTTGAAGTTATTATCTTCAGGAAATTTCTCCTGTGCCAGTTTCACATGCTTAAGTGCAGATTCATAATCGTCAAGCTTATTCATTTCATAGTATATCACAGAATTAAAACCACTCTTTGGGTAATAATCAATGGCAAATACTTTATCATACCACTTAACTACTTCATCATATCTTTCTAATTGCTGTGCCATAAGGGCAGAATAAAGATACCCGGTTGTATCCTTTGGCGACACTTCTGAATACTCGGAAAATGCTGCCAGGGCGGTTTCATAGTCTTCACTATTAAAAGCATCAACACCTTTATTCATTATGCTACCATTGAGATTAGTCAAATTGATATTTGATAAACCATGGTAGGTGCTACCTTCTTTTTCAAGTTCGAGCACTTTTCTATAAGATTCGGCTGCTTTTACTGATGCTTTTGGGTCGATTGCTCGTATAGTCTCATCCTCAGATGTAGCAATATCACCATAAATTTGGCCTCTAATATACCATGTACGACCTTTATTCATGGTTTTCTCAAATGTAGTTGCAGGTTCTATTAATGCAATAGCTTCAGCAAGCTCGCCTTTTTCTCTGGCTATGTTTGCCTTATTTACATTTTTGTTTTGAGCTAATGCAGAAGCTCCAATAACCACTGCCAGCATCAACATCATTAATCGTTTCATCCGTTTAAAATTTTTAAGTTATTAATATTTTACTTATTATTCTATTCTTTTACCTCTTCATTATTTTCAGGACCAGCTTCTTCCGGATCTATAATAACTTCTATTTTTTCAATCTTTTCAACAGAAGATATTTCATCATTTTTATTCAGTCGGATAAGCTTAACACCTTGTGTAGCTCTGCCCATTACTCTAAGTCCTTCAACCTCTAGCCTTATGGTGATTCCGGATTTATTGATAATCATCAAGTCATCAGTATCATTAACACCTTTAATAGCTACAAGGCTTCCGGTTTTATCAGTAATATTCATGGCTTTTACACCTTTACCACCTCGTTTGGTGATCCTGTACTCTGTTACTGACGAGCGTTTGCCGTACCCCTTTTCAGAGACAACCAGTAACGTTGACTCCTCGTGTGGTACACATACCATGCCAATTGCCTTATTTCCCTTTCCTTCAAGCCTAATACCGCGCACACCGGTTGCTGTTCTACCCATTGGACGAACATGTGATTCGTGGAAATGAATAGCCTGTCCTTCGCTGGAGGCAATGATGATATGATTATTGCCATTGGTAAGTCTAACCTCTATTAAACAATCACCTTCAGCAATATTAATGGCGTTAATACCATTCTGTCTGGGTCTTGAGTAAGCTTCCAACGAAGTTTTCTTTATAGTACCGTTGGCCGTGCACATAGTAATGAAGTAGTTGTTTATATAATCTTCATCATTAAGGTCCTTTACATTAATTACAGCCCTTACCTTATCTCCTGGCTCAATATTGATAAGATTTTGTATGGCACGTCCCTTGGTAGCTTTGCCGCCTTCCGGAATAGCCCATACTTTCTTCCAGAACACTTTACCCCCTTGTGTGAAAATAAGCAGGTAATTATGATTTGTAGCGGTAAACAAATGCTCAACAAAATCATCAGTTTTGCTGGTCGCACCTTTTGAACCTACGCCACCTCTACCCTGGGTTCTGTATTCTACAAGCGCTGTACGCTTGATATAACCCTCATGTGATATGGTAATTACCATTTCATCATCCGGGATCATATCTTCAGCAGTCATGTCATCTGCTGCATGTTCAATGTCTGTTCTTCTTTCATCACCATAACGCTCCTTCACTGCTTCGAGCTCATCTTTAATAATGCCCATACGAAGCTCTTCATTCTCAAGAATTTCTGTAAGCTCTTTAATGAGCGCCATCACCTCTTTGTATTCTTTCTGGATTTTATCCCTTTCAAGACCTGTAAGACGCTGTAATCGCATTTCAAGAATAGCCTTGGCTTGTATTTCAGATAATTTAAACTTCTTAATCAGACCTTCTTTTGCTACATCCGGGTCTTTGGAGCTTCTTATAAGTGCTATTACCTCATCAAGATTATCAAGTGCAATCAGGTAACCTTCCAGTATGTGAGCACGCTTCTCTGCTTCTTTCTTTTCATACTCAGTTCTGCGAACAACCACTTCATGACGATGATCTACATAATGCCTGATAATATCTTTCAGGTTTAAGGTATGAGGCCTTCCTTTAACAAGTGCAATGTTGTTTACGCCAAACGATGACTGTAATTGCGTGTATTTGAATAAGTTATTGAGAACTATATTGGGTATGGCATCTTTCTTTAAATCGTATACGATTCGTAATCCATTTCTGTCTGATTCGTCACGGATATCCGAGATACCTTCAATTTTCTTTTCGTTAATCAGAGCTGCCGTCTTTTCAATCATAGAAGCCTTGTTAACCTGGTAAGGTATTTCAGTAACAATAATCTGCTCCTTACCCGTTTTGGTTGTATCGAAGTGAGATTTAGCTCTCATTACCACCCTTCCGCGGCCTGTTTCATAGGCTGATCTTACTCCGGTATAGCCATAAATTGTTCCACCGGTCGGAAAGTCTGGTGCAGTAATATGCTGCATCAGTTCTTCAATAGTGATATCGTTATTATCGATATAGGCCTGAACACCTGTAATTACCTCAGTGATATTATGGGGAGGCATGTTGGTTGCCATACCAACAGCAATACCTGATGAGCCATTTAAGAGCAGGTTAGGCAACCTGGCCGGTAAAACAGTGGGTTCCTTGAGGGAATCGTCAAAATTCAGCTGGTAATCAACTGTGTCTTTGTTGATATCCGTGAGCATTTCATCGGCAATACGCTTTAAGCGTGCTTCTGTATAACGCATAGCAGCCGGTGAATCTCCGTCAATTGAACCGAAGTTACCCTGACCATCTACAAGCGGATATCTTAATGACCACTCCTGTGCCATCCTTACCATCGTATCATAAACTGATGAATCACCATGGGGATGATACTTACCCAGCACCTCTCCAACAATACGAGCTGATTTCTTATGAGCTTTGTTATATGTTACACCTAAATCAAGCATACCATACAACACTCGCCTGTGAACTGGTTTAAGTCCGTCTCTTACATCCGGCAAGGCACGCGATACTATAACTGACATCGAATAATCGATGTAAGCCACGCGCATTTCATCTTCAATATTAATAGGAATTATGGTCTCTGAATTAGGGAGGCCTTCTTTATTTTCTTCTGCCATAAATTAGGTTACAAAATGCATGAAAAATCTCCACAAATTTAAGTTAAATTATACTAATTCATGCTACATGTGGGAGGATAAAATAACAGTCTTTAAACTCTTTTCAAGGAAGTTAGAAGTCTGTTTTCTAATATGGATTTATCTTACGCTTATTCTTGCGTTTATCCTTGTGTAACCTTGGATAATTCTGACCATAATCAGGGTCTTGCCATTTCCAGAATGGATGCATTCTACTGCGGTACAATTTACTGCCATGATAATGATTTATTTGTGTATGACAATTGCTGATAGGGCACTTTCTGCGATCTGGTAATCGCCACGACAAACCAATACTGGTATAAAAGGCCGGCAAATGATGGGTTAAGCTTTGGGGTGCTTCAGGAAAACTGATTTTATAATTCTTGAATTCTAATGAAGGTCGGATATATATTTTCACATATTCTGATAATGATTTCTCCATCCTGGCACCAAGATTAAAGAAAATACCTTTTTCAATTAATTCTGCATTAAAATGTTTTTTCTGAAGTTTATAAGAGCCAACCTTTGCATCCACTACGAGCATATACCGTCTTGTCTTTATTACTTCGCCACCAAGCATAAAATACCAACGTGTGTAATAACTGAGATTAAAGTTGACATTAAATGGTTCGATTTTATCTTCGTATACGTTTGAGTGGTATTTACCTATTCTATAGGGCTCGAAACTCCAGCCTCCTCCAATCCTGTAACGATCGAAAGTATAATGAACCATAAGGTTTATCGGTATATTCAACCCTTTGGCTTTAAATTTTACGGGTATTGAATCTGTGCTGAAATAAAAAGAACTTGTATCAACTGTTATATCCTGAACACTTGTTGGATTATTTACCCAGTTGGCTACTCCAAATTGTATGGGGTTCGTTACAGGGCCGGAGGCATCAAATAACAATGGTGCGGTGCCTGGATTCTGAATTACCCCTAAACCTTCAACTTTGTGTACATGCCAGGTTCTTCCCAGCCCGATAGAACCACTCACTGTGAATTTGCCAAGAAAGGATCTGAAAGGCTTTACTTTAGGTTCTTCTCTCCTGCTTCTCTGAGCCATAGCCAGGTCTGAAAAGATTACCACTACCAAAAAAATGGTAAAAAAATGAAGAATATAGCCTGTCCTTATTTTCAAAAAAATAATTATTTAATGATCAGCCTTTTAATATGGTTCTGAACAATTGGTAAATCAATAAGATCAATTTTCTCCAAAATTTCAACAATCCTGTCATATTCGACCTTTAGTACCTTACGCTCGGCTGCCAAATCTTCGTCCTCTGCATTGGAAAGGAATGAAGTAATTACCCTGATAAGGAAAAATGGAGCCTGAAGCACATCAATACATAACTGTTCATTAGAAGTATTATCGTCCTTATTTTTTTCTTTTAACGCATCCTTGTCAATTAATATTTCAACAAATAGCTTGATTTGGGCATAAAACGTATCTGCCCATTCATCATAATTTTTAATCAAGTGACCCATTGCCGTAACAACAGGATCCTGTTTCATGAAATAACCGCCTTTAGAGTATTTCCTGGCTTTTTTATTCAATGCCATCTCCTCCATCAGGCTAACGCTGTCATTGGCTAGCGCAATGCCAACACTCGGTGTTAAAAATATCAAAGAAAGAAAATCATGCTCCGATATCTCCATAAAAGGAGCTTCCTTCTCAATGAACTCATTTTTCAGCCTAATGGTCGCCTCTTTAATTTCAGGAATCAGCGCAAGAGAGCTTATCTCATTTTCAGTAAACATAGTTTATGATACGGTTTTCTGCGTTAAAGTTATGAAAATCAAAGTTATGTTTGCCAAAATAGTATAGAAAGAAGATTTTTTAGCTCATTACGAAGCTTTATTTATATTATTCAGCTATTAAATAGCAACGAGATTAGGACTATTAAACCCATTTCTATCAAAAAAAATGGCTGTCGTAAAACAGCCATACCTATATGATTTTCAAGCTATTTACCTTTTAAGACTAACCGGCTACTTCAGCTAATATTACATCAAAGCGAGCCTTTAAAGCTTCATCTGTTTTAAGATCGGCCTTTATTTTCTTGTAAAGTTTACCTTTGTTGCCAACCATCTTGGTAGCCAACTCAGTGTTAACTTGTTTAATAGCAGCTTTTCTATCATCCATCATTTTGTTAACCAGACCTATGAATTGCTTTTCATAATCTTTTGCCTCGATTGCAGCAAGTTTTGCTTCATCACCTTTGGTGGCAGCCAATTCCTTATACCTCTTACCTGTCATACCTTCCTGAGCCTTAATCATTTTATTCAGCTCAACACTGATATCCTTCTTCATAAAATCAATGGCTTTTGTCATGATCGCATATTTCCTTAGATCTGAATCAGTGATTTCTTTATCCTGAGCCATTGCTGCATTCCCCATTACACTTACTGCGATAACAACAAGTAACATTTTTAATAATTTCATTCTTCTCTGTTTTTTATTCCAAATAAATTTTATAAACCCACAAAGAAGAATGAAGCATTCCTTAATTACAAGATTGTTATTGAAAAATTTAGATGATCCCTCTGAAAAAGATGATTTTCAAGTGTCAAAGGCCCCAAAGGGATCACAATGTGAGATTCTCGGTATATTATTTTCATGATGCTTAAATATATTAATCATGAAAATAATCTCTCGGTTTAGATAAAAATATGTCTATTTTAGCTTGAGAAAGCATGTTTGAATAAGAGTGCTAATGAAAAAAACCATATTTATATCTATTATCTTAACTATTAGTTGGGTCTATACAAATGCACAAAGCAAGATAAGCCTGACAGGTGGCGTTAATTATTCAAGTGTCAGTAGTGTGAACAGCAGTAACCCTGATGGAAGAATTGGCTTAAATGCCGGTATTGCCTACAAAAGATATATAAATGACCTTGGATGGTTTATAAAGCCGGGTCTTTTTTATTCGCAGGAAGGCTGGCTGCATCAAAGGCTCGATTATATAAATCTTCCTTTTGTTGCCGGGTTTGATTTTACGGAAGATTTCAACTTTAATATAGGTTTGCAATATGGTTATTTAGCAGGAGGCACTAATTTGCCGCCCAATAGGTTTATAAGTAGCAATTATGCTTTTTTAATTGGATTTGAATTTTATCCTGTAAAGTCGTTTGATGTAGGGCTCAGATTTTCCAACGGATTCATGAATATTATTGATGAGCCGGATTTAGTTGAGGATGCCAGAACCTATAACATTCATTTTTATTTCGGATTTAATATTAGTAGCAAAGAATAATTCAATGTCAATTCCTGTTTCTTTTTAGTTTTACCTCAATAATCAATTAATTGTGAAAACAAATAAATCTGTTCTTATCTGGCTTATTACAGGCGCAATACTAATTGCTGCCATGGTGGTGGTTGGTGGTATAACCCGTCTTACTAACTCAGGATTGTCAATGGTTGAATGGGAACCGGTGATGGGAACTTTGCCACCAATGAATGAAACAGATTGGCAGGACGCTTTTACAAATTATAAGTCCTACCCTGAGTATAAAGAGATCAATTATGATTTCACTCTTGAAGATTTCAAGTCTATTTTCTGGTGGGAATATGCCCACAGGTTACTTGGGAGGATAATTGGAGTGATATTTATAGTCCCATTTCTTATTTTCTGGATTAAGGGATACTTCGACAAATCCTGGATACTTCGACTCCTGATCTTATTAGTTCTGGGTGCCGGGCAAGGAGTGTTAGGCTGGTTTATGGTAAAAAGTGGCCTGGTTGATAACCCTGATGTAAGCCATTACAGATTAGCAGCTCACTTGATAGCCGCTATATTACTTTTTTCTTATACAATCTGGCTTGCTCTTGATTGGAAATATCCGGAGAAAGGCTATATGAGAGTTAAGACTTTTCAGCAGACACTATTATTTGTCTTCCTGGTAGCTATAGCTCAAATAACCTATGGTGCTTTTATGGCAGGCTTAAAAGCGGGCCTCTTCTACCCTACTTACCCGAAGATGAATGGCGACTGGATTCCAGCCGGGCTCGAAGGTAAACTGTTTTCTTCGGGATGGGTGTTTTTAACTAGTAATATTACTGCCATTCAGTTTATGCATCGTTGGCTGGCTATTCTGCTCACTCTTATGATTATTGCTTTGTATTATAATTACGGGCCATCACTTATTGAAAGAAACAAAAAGAGACTCCTGGCATTAGTTATTGTTGTGCTTATTCAGGTAGGATTAGGAATTATAACTATAGTGTATAATATTCCTATAATTATCGCCCTCCTGCATCAGATTACAGCTTTAGCATTAATAGCAATATTTATAATGAATATGCATGGAGCCAGGGTCGTTTCAACACCCAACTAACGCACCTAGTTTTTTACTTTTTCTCACCATAAAAAAATTCACGTAGCTTAAGCTATGTTTACTTTTTCTGATTTCGAAAAATTTCAAAAAAATACCGGCAACTTATACGTCATTTGAGTATTGATACGACCCTAGGGTTGTGCGGACTGTACAATCCTAACAAACTCACGAATACCTTCTACGGTAAGGTTTCTATCGATAACGTCAAACTCATTCTCAAGGGGTTTAAGCACCTCCGATAAGCCTCCGGTAGCAATTATTTTGATTTCAAAGTCAGCTTCCGCTTTGATTTTATTCACCATAAAGCTTACCTGCCCAACAAATCCCCATAAAATCCCTGAATTCATTGCTTCTACCGTGTTTGTGCCCAGTGGATTGTCGGGTAATTTAAGAGATATTTCAGGGAGTTGTGCAGCGTTCCCTGAAAGCGATTGCATAGCTGTTTTAATACCTGGAGCAATGGCTACTCCCTCTATGAAGCCATCAGGTCTGATCAGTGTATAGGTTAAGGCAGTACCAAAATCGACAATCAGGCAGGGTGCTTCATGAACCTTAAACCCTGCCAATGAATTGGCAAGCAGGTCGGTGCCCATTTCATCCGGATTAGCAGATACTACTGGTAATAATGAATACCATTTTCTGGCCAGCAGTACAGGTTCTTTATGGAGTACAAGTTTAGTGGCATCCATAATTATGTCTGTCAGATTTGGCACAACACTGCTTATCCCTACCCCTTCGAGTTTTTCTTTGTTAACTTCTCCTGCTATGATAGATAGCTGCTGTGTATAATATGCAAGAGGCTGAATTTCCACTGAGCCAATTCTGTGCTCCTGCCATTGCCCATGTTTATGAACACCAATGGTGATATTCGTATTTCCAATATCTATTGCTACAAACATTTGTGGTACTTAACTATAAGATATTTTTTTGTCAAAGGTAATTATTTAAAGATGGTATTGTTATCAGCAAACCAGAATTTAGCCATAAACTCTTCACTATTCTGTGCAACAGTATAGTAGCTAGTCTGGTATCTTATTGAAGAAATGATTATCTCTGTGGTTTATTAAATAACATACAATTGCAAGCAAGATGATTAGAAATATTTTCCTGAATTATTTTCAAAGGCTTTGGTATGAGGTGCATTGGTTTCTAATTTTAGTGGGTTTCCGTTTCTACTTTAGAAGATGGCAGGTACATAATTACCCTAAAATGAAACGGAAAGATCCAGTAATTTACGTTGCGAATCACCAAAATGCATTTATGGATGCTATTGCTATTGTCCTGTCACAGAAGCGCCATCCTATTTTTTTGGCACGAGCCAGTGTATTCGCAAACCCTATTGCAAAGATTCTGCTGAGATCAATAAACATGTTGCCAATTTACCGACAACGTGATGGTGTAGATACCATAAAAATGAATGAATCTATTATTCAGTCTTGTGTTGATATCCTTATAGAGGGACGCCAGCCCCTCGGAATACATGCAGAGGGTAATCATGGTATGAAACGCTCTTTAAGACCACTTAAAAAAGGGCTTGGAAGGATTGCGTTCCAGGCTATGGAGCAGACTAATAATAACCTGAACCTAAAAGTAGTTCCGGTAGGCATTGGCTATAGCAAACATACACGATTCAGAGGTGATTTGTTGATAAATTTTGGTGAGCCAATAAAAGTTAAAGATTATGTTGACGTTTACCGGGAGAATCCGAACAAGGCATTAGTAGATTTAAACATCGAAATAGAAAAAAGAATTAAGGGATTAATTGTCAATATCGATGATATTGAAAACTATGAAGAAATAGAAAAAGCCTGGATAAGAGAAAGGAAACTTTTCCCGGATATGTTAGAGGAGCTTGCTAGTGACAAGGAGATAATTGCACGTCTTACCGAAGAAAAGCAACAAGGTAAAACGCTTAATACTGAACCAGTTGAAAAGAATAAACCCTCTGTTATTTCAATGATAATTGGCTTCCCTGCCTATGTTTATGGAACATTGAATCATCTTCCTGCCAAGTTCCTGATAAGCAGGGTGATTAAGAATATTGTGAGTGATCTGCATTTTTATAGTTCTATAAAGCTTGTAAGTGGTATGTATATCGGTATGATAATGTACTTTTTACAAGCATTGGCTGTCTATGCTCTAACGGGCGGAAATATGTGGATTGCATCTCTGTATTTCTTCAGTTTACCATTCTTTGGAATCTATGCTTATGATCATCATCTAAAATATTATTCTGATGAGCCCTATACTACCTCATCAGCCGAATTATTAAAAAAAATGAATAAATAATTTATACCTAAACCGCTATACTATGCCTTTTATTGCCTTTTATCACACACATAAACTTGTCGTTGTACTGTTTATCCTGATCTATTTAACCAAAGCTATCTTATTATTAATGAGTAAAGGTAGCGCTCTGGAGAAGTTTAATAAGTTTATCAGAATACCCGAAATAGTAGTTAGTGCATTACTATTTATTACCGGGCTGGTAATGCTGAGCCAAATTGCTAATTTCACGCTTCTTTTTGCTACAAAATTGCTTCTTGTAGTTATTGTGCTTCCTGTTGCTATTATTGCTTATAAAAAGCTTAATAAGTTTCTTGCTATATTAGCTGTATTAATTCTAATCACTGTTTATGGTATGGCTGAAATGTATAAAGCGCAGTTCGCCAAAAAACAAGATATTGAGGTTGCTCTCTCTGATGCAACGCTTGAAAATTATAGTATTGAGACACATGGAAAAGCATTATTTGATGCACAATGTATTGTGTGCCATGGAGACGATGGAAAAGCAATGCGTTCCGGAGCCAAGGACCTTACCATGAGCACCAAATCAGATGCTGAAATGATTGAATTAATTAAGAATGGCAAGAATACAATGCCTTCAATGAATAATATATACAACGAACAGGAGTTGGAAGCCCTGGTTCATTACATTAATACACTCAAGTGAGCAGTACCGACCTCTTATTACCGGCATTATTTATTATCTATTTAATACATGCTATTGTAAGGGTTGTAAGATCATATATTACATCAAGGAATAAGAGAGGATTCTTGAGATCCTATAAATTCAAGCGTGTAATACAGATTATTCTGATTATCGGAATACCATTAATAATTGTTTCTTTCCTGCCAGCCGGAATTGGTGATAAAATCGGATTCTGGCCTAAAGCACTGGGGTATCTGTTTTCTGCAGCTATCAGTATATTATGGGTTGTTTATATCAGAAAACTAGATATTTACGAACCGGAAAAATGGCGCCACATCCTCTTCGTATTTATTCTAAGTTGCCTTACAATCTGGGCAATTTTCCCGATTACCAACGGTATTAACAGCCTGGGTTTTGAGCTTAACGGGAACCCCGTCAATGATTTTCTTTATAGTGTAATTACTATTGGAATGATGGAAGAACTGGTAAAATTAATACCTGTTCTTATTATAATGCTTAACAAAAAGATACTAAACGAGTCATTTGATTTTCTACTGTATGCATCTGTTTCTGCCCTGGGTTTTGCGTTTATTGAAAACATATTGTACATCAATAGTTCTGAACTATATTCAGTAATTGCACGTATGCTGGTGGCCTCAGTGGCGCACATGACGTTCACCACCACTATATTTTATGGATTTCTTCTGGCAAAAAGGCGAAGGTTCAAAGCTATCCCAAAAGTTGTTTACTATGTAATTTTCTTTCTTTTAGCTTCACTCTCCCATGGTTTTTATGATTATTGGTTATTGAACCCCTGGGCCAACCAATTTCATTCGCTTACAATAATTTTCTTTATGGTGATCATGCATATATGGTTCACCATGTTGAATAATGCGCTAAACATTTCACAATTCTATAAGAGAAGCACTCCGCTGCAGGTTGACAAGTTAAAATCGTACCTCATATTTTCACTTCTAATGGTGTTTATGGCTGCTTTTTTAACTGTTCATTTATTCCATGGAAAACAGGAAGCAATGCTTTTCTTTTGGGAAAACCTGTTCGCGTTTGGGTACTTTTTTATCTATATCATTTATAGTCATAATCGATTTAAGATTGTGCGCGGATACATTGCTCCTTTCGAGGCAACTTCTAGTTTCTTTGTACCTCCATTGAAACGAGTTGAGTGATTTAATAGGATTTATTCAACAATATTCTTATCTTAATTCGTTAAAAGTAAGAATATGAAGAGGTGTTATCTAATAATATTTATTTACTTGTTGCTGTTTAATGGTTGTATTCCTGAAATTGAGAAAGCTCAAAAATATACATATGGAGATGTTAAATCAGTAGAAACTACTTATATAAGTCATCAAGCAGATACTCAGGAAAAAGATAACAGACGGGTTGCTGTTGCACATTTCAATCCGGATGGATCTTTTGCCAGGGCCATGCAATATATGACCTACCCATATACCAATATGAATGAAACAGAGTTTGTGCTTTGGACAGAGCCGAAAGATGAATTGTTTATGCACATTTTGGATGGTCTGTCATTAGACAATGCAGAGAAGAACTTTATTTATGGAAATGATTGGCCAAAAGCTTATGCAAACCTGGTTAAGCAGGAAGGTCACCCGAAGTTTCCTAAAAGACAAGAGCCATTTTCATCCTTTTTCAGCTCAATTGATTATGAACAAGGACTACCAAAGCATATAAAGACAGAACCAAATTTCAAAGACAAAGAATGGTTTATGAATTCATTTGAAGAGAGATTTAGTTATGATAATAATAAGGTTGCAATCTATGAACGCAGGCATCTATTAAGTGTTAAAATGAAAGAAAAGTTGCTTGAAGAGCAAAAGGAAAAGTGGCAGAAAGTGAAAGCTGATACACAGACTATGAAATTTATAGAAACATTAGAGGAAGCTCCGTATGAAGGAATTTATTATGAATATGATGGAGATAATTTAACCTCAGTAAAGGATGGTAGTAATGAACACAGGTTTACTTATGAAAACGATGTATTGTTAAAAGCCGAGTATTTCATTAATGAAAAACTAAGGAACCATCGCATCTATTATTATCACGATAATGGATTAAAGGAGAAAACTGTTTTATATAACACCTTTAATGAACCTGAATATACTATCGAATACTCATACGAATTCTATGAAGATAATGAAGCTTCACTGAATTAGCAGGTCCTGTTTATTAAACCGTTATTTCATTTATAAAGCAAGAAATCTGATTATACAGGTCATTTTCAACTGAGTCTAACTGCCTGATAAACTCACTGCCAATAATAGCTCCATTGGCAAATGATTTTGTTTGCTGAAATTGTTCAGCTGTTTTAATACCAAAACCTATCAAAACCGGAGATTCGAGGTCCATATTCTTAATTCGCTCGAAATATGCAATTTGCGCATCAGTGAATTTACCTGAAGCACCACCTGTAATACTGTTGTCGGCAACAAGGTAAATGAATCCTGTGCTTAATTTGTCGGCTAGTCTTATCCTTGCATCACTGGTTCTGGGCGTAATGAGAAATGAAATTTCAATGCCCTTCTCTTCAAAAAGTGATTTGTATTGCTCCTCATAGATCTCCATAGGCAGATCCGGGATGATCAAACCACTTACACCGGCAGCAACACATTTTTCCAGGAACTCCGGCACCCCAATCGTAAGTAATTGGTTCAGATACCCCATAAGCACTACTGTAAGGTCGGTTTTGTCATGAATTTCTGAGGCCTGACTAAAAAGAATATCCAGGTTCATCCCATTTTTAAGAGCAATCTCACTACTGAGCTGAATGGTGGTGCCATCTGCCAGCGGATCAGAATATGGCATGCCGAGTTCGATGAGCTTCACTCCTGCTTTATCTAAGCTTTGGGCAATGGTTACCGTGTTATCCAGTTTTGGATAACCAGCAGTGTAGAAGATATTGAGAATATCTTTTTTGTTTTCTTTAAATAGGTTGCTTACGCTCATTGTTTAAATATCTACATGGTCGTAGGATATCCTACGACCATTATGTTTGTGTTATTGATGTTTTAAATATGCTTCAAGGTCTTTATCACCTCTTCCGGAGAGATTAATAACAACCACATCGTCTTTTCTGAACTCCATTTTATCCAGTACTGCAATAGCATGTGCCGACTCCAATGCCGGCAATATGCCTTCCTGTTTGCTTAACAAGATACCCGCATCCAGCGCTTCGGTATCTGTAATGCTATAAACTTCGGCTTTGCCTGTTTTAATCAGGTTGGCGTGCATTGGTCCAATTCCAGGATAATCCAGGCCGGCAGATATTGAATAAGGCTCAGTAATCTGACCATAACCATCCTGCATTAACAATGTTCTGCTTCCATGAATAATGCCTTCTCTGCCTAGCTGGCTGGTGGCAGCGGATTTACCACTATCGACCCCTTCTCCTCCGGCTTCCACAGCAATTAACTTAACTTTATCATCATCAATATAGTCGTAATAGGCACCTGCCGCATTACTGCCACCACCAATGCAGGCAATAATATAATCAGGCTGAGAATTCCCTTCTTGCTCAGATAGTTGCATTTTAATTTCCTGACTGATGACAGACTGTAACCTTGCTACAAGGTCGGGGTATGGATGTGGCCCCACCACTGAGCCTATTAAATAGTAAGTATCGGGATTATTGATCCAATACCTGATGGCTTCATTGGTGGCATCTTTAAGCGTTTTGCTGCCGCTTGTGGCTGAGATTACCTCTACACCAAGCATTTTCATTCGCTCTACATTAGGTGCTTGCCTGGCTATATCTATTTCACCCATAAATACCTTGCACTCCATATCCATTAAAGCTGCAGCAGTAGCTGTAGCAACACCATGCTGTCCTGCACCTGTTTCTGCTATAATCTGCTTTTTACCAAGGGCTTTAGCAATAAGAATCTGGCCAATGGCATTATTGATTTTATGAGCACCTGTATGGTTAAGGTCTTCACGCTTTAGGTAAATTTTAGCTTTGTACTTTTCCGACAGGAATTCAGAATAGTATAAAGGAGAAGGTCGGCCAACATAATACTTTAAAAGTTTGGCAAACTCATGCTTAAAATCATCACTATCAATGATCTTGATATAGTTCTCTCTAAGCTCTTCTACATTTGGATAGAGCATTTCAGGGATAAAAGCCCCTCCAAATTCTCCATAAAAGCCATTCTTATCAGGATTCCTCATTTTTTTATTAATTTCATCATTTGTTCTATCAAGTCCATATCTTTTATTCCAGGACTGGATTCAAAACCACTGTTTACATCAATCCCGGATAACATAGGATGATGAATATTCATAATTTCCTCAATATCTTCTAACCTTATCCCGCCACTTAGCAGAAATGGAATGGAACCATCGTATTCGTTTAGTTTACTCCAGTTAAACTTTTGGCCAGAGCCACCATAATCGACTGATTTAGTGTCAAATAGAAAATACTTCGCAAATTGAGAATAGTGTGTGGTAATATCAAAAGAAAATTGGCTGTCAACCCCAAATGCTTTTATAACAGGCTTTATTTTTGATGCCGTAGCACAAAATTCAGGCGATTCATCACCATGAAGCTGAATTATATCCAATTGATATTGGTCTACCGTATTCTTTAACGTTTCTATAGCTGGATTCACGAAAATCCCTACCCTGGATGCTTCTGTGGTATTTGGCAGGATTGGACTAGTAATGTATCGCTTTGACTTCGGATAGAAGTTTAGACCAATCATATCTACCCCCAGCTCAATAAGTTGGTTATATTGTTCCTGATTCGTTATGCCGCAAACCTTAACTATCATGGCTTCAATGCGCTAAGTTGTTGAACAAATTCTAAAGCTGCTTTACCGGGATCTGCTTCTTTCATAAAGCTTTCTCCAATCAGAAAACCATCATAACCAGCACCTATCAGTTCATTCAGGTTTGATTCAGAGCCTAATCCACTCTCCGAAATTCGTATTACACCACCTATTTGATCAGCTAATTTTAATGATGTGTTGATATCCACCTCGAATGTGTCGAGGTTTCGGTTATTTACACCAATTATCTTCTCATTGCCTGAAAGCTTATCCAGTTCTTCGTGCTTGTGCAGCTCAATAATGGCATCTAAACCAAGGTCAGAGGCTATATTGAGTAAATGCCGCATCGTTTCTTTGTCAAGAATAGCAGCAATCAGAAGGATACAGTCTGCACCCATAATTTTGGACTGATAAACCTGGTATTCATCAATCATGAAATCCTTGCGCAATATTGGAATGTTCACTGATTTCCTTGCTGTCAGGATATCTTCTTCCTTTGCCTGGAAAAATTGACTATCTGTAAGTACCGATACAGCAGAAGCCCCTGCTTCTTCGTAGCCGGACACAATACTTGCTGCATCTGCATCCTGCCTGATAATACCTTTTGAGGGCGATGCCCTTTTGAACTCAGCAATCAGACCTGAGCCTGAAACAATAGCTTCCTGCATAGAAACAGGCTTTCTCTCCAGCATTGGGTGCTTGATAAGTTCCGAAATTGGGTTTGTTGCTTTCAGTTTTTCAACCTCCAACTTCTTTTGAGTCATTATTTTTTCTAAAACACCATTCATTCAACTGCTTGCTTTAGTACGTCCAACGCTTTCCCGCTCTGCAGCGATTCTCTGGCAATTTCAACACATTCAGGTAATGGTTTGTCAGGTTCCATACATTGAATGGCCAAACCAGCGTTTGCCAGGATAACATCTTCCTGCGCATTAGTTCCTTCCTGATTTAGCACATTAATAAATATTTTAGCGGCATCTTTAATACTATCACCACCATGCAATTCTTCCTGAGAATACGAGTCTAATCCAAAGTCATCTGACTTAAAAATGGTATCTAATCCATTGCCAATAACCTTGGCAGGACTTGTAAGCGATATCTCATCGTAGCCATCTAAAGCATGTGCAATCAGGTATGACCGATCCATCTTCTGTAAGAAAAACTGGTAAAGTCTTGCAATATGAAGATCATAAACACCTACCAGTTGATGTGATGGAGAAGCCGGATTTACCAGTGGTCCCAGTAAATTAAAGATAGTTTTCATTTTAAGACTCTTTCTTGCTGGCCCTACTGCCTTCATGGCTGGGTGAAAGAGCGGTGCATGCAGAAAACAAATGTTGTTTTTGTCTAATTGCTCCTGTAACGCATCATTATTATTGGTAAACTGATAACCAAGGTACTCCAATACATTCGATGAGCCCGAAACAGAGGATGCACCATAATTGCCATGTTTAATCACCTTATACCCGGCACCTGCTACAACAAATGTAGACAGTGTAGAAATATTGAATGTGTTTTTACCATCACCTCCCGTGCCTACAATATCAATAGCATTATCTACTTCCAGGTTTATTTTAACAGCTAATTCAATCAAAGCATCCCTGTAACCGGCCAGCTCGTCAACCGTAATAGTACGCATCAAATAGGTTGTTAGAAAGGCTCCAATCTCTACATCAGAATAATTCTCCTCTGCAATATTATGCATCAGCTCCTTTGCCTCTGTACGGCTAAGAGGTTGCTGGTTAATTAATTGGGTTAAAATGCTTTTCATTATATCTTAAAGTATCAATAGCTAATTATTTATTATTCAGGAAATTACGAATCATTTGTTCCCCATAGTCAGATAAGTATGATTCCGGGTGAAATTGCACCCCTTTTACTTTATATTTCCTATGTGAAAGGCCCATAATCTGGCCATTATTATCAATGCAATTTATCTCCAGTTCTTCAGGCAGGTCTGTTTTGTCAACCACCCATGAATGATATCTTGCAGCAGTAAAGATGTCTGTCATGCCACGGTAAAGCGGTTCATTCAGCTTCGTGATTTTCATTGTATCACTAACTCCATGATAAACATGGTCAAGGTTAATCAGTTTGCCACCAAATACTTCTGCCAGGGCCTGGTGCCCCAGACAAACACCGAGCATGCTTTTGTTGGGAGCTTGCTTTTCAATTACGTCCAGAAGATTCCCTGCTTCTGATGGAATTCCCGGTCCGGGAGAAAGAATAATGTGTGT
>JBDLIU010000056.1:0-20289 GCA_039714715.1 Bacteroidota bacterium | reverse complement strand
TCTTCTTCCAATCGCTTTAGCACTTCTCCAACTTCATTATCAACAACCTGAATTGTCTCGAGATATTGAGCCCAATCCTGACGTGCTACCCAATGATCTGGAAGATAAGGAGGGAGTTTAATTTGGGATTCATCAATTGGGTTTATTGTATCGTTTGCAAAAGGACGGTGGGGGAAGTGAATCTGTATCTGTCCGAAAAAAGGTTGTCCTTCGGCACGTTGGTTCCAATCAGTACCATCGTAGATATCATAATCTGTTGTGAAATTGTAATCAGTCTTTCCAGGCTGGTCTTTTTTACCATATTGGCCGTTAAAGGTGAAATAGCCTGCCTCCTCGAAATACTCGGTAATAACTTTGATGCCTTCAGGAAGCGGTTTTTTTGCCGGGTTCCTGGTGCGGTGCTGGTGGCAGTCTATACTAACAGGGTACATCCCCGTTATCAATGCCGACCTACTGGGCGAACAAACTGCAGTAACCGTATGGGCGTTCTCAAAGCGTATTGATTGCTCTGCAAACTTGTCGAGGCTTGGCGTTTTTACAAGAGGTGTTCCGTAGCAACCCAGGTCCGTACCGAGATCGTCTGCCACAATCCAAAGTATATTGGGTTGTTTATTCATTTCTTCTGCCTGGTTACAAGCTGACATTATCAAAACACTTATAACAATTACAGATATGATATTTAGTGGTTTAATTCTCATATTTATTCTTCTATTTTATTTTCTTCTATTTTGTTTGTCAGGATCATAGTTCTCATTTACCAAAGGCATTTGTGCATCTACCTCCTCGTACCATTCAAAAAGCATTGTTTTCAGGCTGTCTGCAATTGCCGGTTTTGAGCTTATCATGTCCTCAGATTCAGATATATCATCCTTAAGGTTATACAATTCGTACCTATCATCCTCAAAAAATCTTATTAGCTTCCAGTCACCTACACGTACCGCGCTGTATGGCCGTGCCCCCTCTGTGTGATAATGAGGATAATGCCAGTAAATAGCCTCTCTGTTTAATTCCTGCTCTCCATTTAATAAAGGCATTATACTTTGTCCATCAAATGAACCTTTTATGTTTTCCTCTATCTTTAGATTCAGCATATCTACAAACGTTGGGTAGAAATCACTTGATATAACAGGGATATCGCTTTTTTCTATTGTTGTACTATGTCGGGGGTCAACAATTATAAGAGGCACTCTTGTTCCTCCTTCATACATATGCCCCTTACCTTCACGAAGTGGGGAATTATTGGTAACATTATTTCTCTTTCCCAGCAAGCCTCCGTTATCAGAGCTAAAAACAATAATGGTGTTGTCTGAAAGACCTTCTGCTTCAAGTTGTGTAATGATCTTGCCCACTGCATCGTCCATATGTTCCACCATAGCACCATATACAGGGTTGTTCTGATGATAGGTTGTATCTGCAAGAGCCCTATATTTTTCAATCTTGTCTGGAACTGCCTGCAAAGGGGTGTGTACGGAATAAAGCCAGTAGTTTAGGAAAAAAGGCTTACCTGTTTTCGAAGGATTGTTGTCAGAAATAAATTTACTGGCTTCATTAGCCAACCTTTCTGTAAGATATTCATCATCTGGTTTATCCTCAAGTCTTGGATTCCCAAAAGGTGGGAAGTATCCTTTGCTTCCCAATTCCTTGTTTTTATTGGGAGCGCCCTTTTTCCAACCACCTACATTAATATCGAAACCCTGGTTCTCCGGCCAATACATAGGATCTTCACCCAGATGCCATTTGCCTACATGACCTGTTACATAACCGTTATCCCTAAATGCTTCTGCCAGTGTAAATTCCGTTGTATCCATATACATGGTCCATTCCGGAACCTTTAATTTGGCATATGGCATTTTATGTCCTTCTATCCAATCAGTACAATTTATTCTTGCCGGGTACTTGCCCGTCATAATACTTGCCCTGGTAGGAGAACATACCGTGCAGGTTGAATAGGCATTGGTGAAAAGGGTCCCATTTTCTGCCAGAGCATCTACATTGGGAGTTCGATAAAATTCGCTTCCCATAACAGAAAGGTCTGTCCAGCCCAGGTCATCCACCAAAATAAATACTACATTGGGTTTTTGTCTTTCCTGTTTTGTGCCACAGGATCCTAATAACAGGATCATAAAAGCAGTGATAAATAGCGATTTCGACATAATTCTGTTCTTAATATTAAAACTGAAAGTGTTCTGATTCTGTTCTTGAAGATTTCATTAAATCAACCATTTTTGCAACTATTTCGGGTTGTTCGCCAGCCAGGTCGATACTCTCTCCTGGATCATTTTCAAGGTCATAAAGTTCAATAGCTGCATCAGGATTTTCTGACACATTGATCCTCACGGCCTTCCATTTACCCATTCTTACTGCCTGTTTGCCTCCTCTTTCATGGAATTCCCAGTAAAGTAATTCGTGTTTTGCTTGCTCCCCTTTTCCTGTAAGTGCCGGCAAAATAGAGTTACTGTCAATTCCAGCTGGTGCTTCTCCGCCTGCAATTTCTGCAAATGTTGGTAGCATATCCCAGAATGCCGAGATATGATCCGACTGGCTTCCTCCTTTAATTTTTCCTGGCCATCTGGCTATAAAAGGTGCTTTAATTCCTCCCTCGTAGAGGTCACGTTTCTTGCCACGTAATCCGCCATTAGAGTTAAAATACTTAGGATCTGCACCACCTGCTCCATGAGGGCCATTATCAGATGTAAATATTACAAGGGTATTATCTGCAATGCCAAGTTCTTCAAGCTTGGCCATTATATCCCCCACCTGGTCGTCAAGCACATTGATCATTGCTGCAAAAGCTGCGTGCCCTTCTTTCTGGGAGGCATAGCTTCCTTTCTTTTTTTTATAAGACTTTTCAGGCAGATATTTACCCCTGTACTTATTCATATATTCTTCAGGAGCCAGCAATTCTGCATGGGGCAGTGTACTGGGATAATACATAAAGAAGGGCTTATCCTTATTTTCTTCAATAAATTTAAGCGCCTGATCATGTATCAGGTATGGCGCATATACATTTCTTTCTTCTTCTGCATTCTCTTCAATTAGCACCTTTTCATTGTTATGGTATAAATGCTGTGGATAGTAATGGTGGGCTTCTCGCTGACAGTTATACCCATAAAATTCATTAAATCCCTGGGCTACCGGATCACCCTCCGAGTTAGGATAGCCAAGCCCCCATTTACCAAAAGCGCCTGTAACATAACCCGCCTGCCTGAACATCTTTGCCAGAGAAGGTGAAGATGAAGGAAGTGGAAGCTGTCCCTCCGGTTTATGCTCCCTGTTGCCTCTTATAAATGTATGCCCCGTATGCTGGCCGGTAATAAATGTTGATCGCGAAGGAGCGCATACCGCAGAACCAGAGTAATGTTGAGTAAACCTGATTCCTTCTTTTGCCAGACGATCAATATTAGGTGTGGAGAATTTTTCCTGTCCGTAGCTGCTCAAGTCTCCGTATCCAAGGTCATCAGCAAGAATATAGATGATATTGGGTTTCTTCTCTTGCTGCCAGGATGAGCATGCAGTCATCAGCAGTGAGGTTATTGCCATGGCCAGGCTGAAGAATTTTGTTATTTTACCTGCTATAATTATCATTTTCTATTTGTTCTCCTTCAAATTTTTTAATTGACTTGGGTTTTTTACCCGCACTTCCCGGTTGAGAAAATAATCTTCATGAACCATCCATGTTACCTCATCCCAGGCTTTCCCCTCTGTCCAGAGTGGTGCCATCAATTCCTCTTCCCACATTTCAAGTTTACTGTTGAGACTGTTATACTTATCAGGTTCAGAGGGGATAAGGTCTTCTGTTTCCCCAAGGTTCTTTTCAAGATCATACATCCTGCTTCCCAAATCCACTACACGAATCAGTTTATAATCACCATCTCTTGCAGCTGCCATTTTATCTTTTCTCCAGTACAATTGGTCATGGGGTTCTCCTTCAGCGATATCCTTGATAAATGGGAGTAAATCAACCCCGTCATATTTATTATTTTCAGAAATCTCAATACCAGCTGCAGCTATGCTTGTTGTAAAGATGTCGAGAGAAGAGCTTAGTCCGTTAAATCTTTTGTTGGTATCAATCTGTTTTGGCCAGTGCATAAAGAAAGGAACCCTGTGCCCCCCTTCATATTTATTCCCTTTATATCCCTTAAGTGGCAGGTTTGATGACTGGTTATTGTGTGCTCCACCGTTATCACTTAAGAAAAAGATAAGTGTATTCTCAAGAAGATTATCCTCTTCCAGTTTTTTTACAATACTTCCTACTGCTCTGTCAAGTGCCCAGGTCATAGCTGCCAGTGTCTGGCGTGGATGCTCCTCAAACAAATCAAGATCTTCATCCTTTGCTTCCATGGGAGTATGAACAGCATTAGGGGCCCAATAAATAAAGAATGGCTCTTCCTTGTTCTTATCAATGAACTCAACTGCCTTATCTCCAAGACGATCCGTTAGATAGCCTTCGAAGGTTGTGAAGTTGCCATTTTCCAATATTGCATGCGTATCACCTTCCTGGTCATTTTGTTCATTAGGAAAATAATGTCGTCCGCCTGATAAAAAGCCCCAGAAATAATCAAAACCACGAGCATTGGGCCTGTATTCAGGATCATCTCCCAGGTGCCATTTACCAAAAGCCGCTGTTTTGTATCCTGCTACTTTCAGCTCTTCTGCAATAGTTTTCTCATTCAAGTCCAGCCCTGTAAAATCAGATGATGGATTGCATTCAAAGCCAAAACGCTGCTGGTAGCGTCCGGTAATCAGTCCTGCACGAGATGGCCCGCATACTGAGGCGGTAACATGACCATCAGTAAATATTACACCATTATCAGCCAATTTGTCTATGTTAGGGGTTTTCAGGTCCATGCTTCCATTGAAACCAAAATCTGCATAACCGGCATCATCAATTAGCAGGACTATGATATTGGGTTTATCACTTCCATTCTTTTCTGCAGAATTGCATCCTTGCATTAAAAATGCTACAGCAAAAACAATTAACAGATATGTGTATTTTAATATTTTACTCAACATTTTTTACTTTCTTAAACCTGTCGGGATATAATCTGTTATATTCTTTTCTCTGTGGCAATCCCAGGAATATAGGATCAATTAATTGATCATTCCATCGTAGATATTCATCTTTTAGATCAGAATAAAGCTTTGTATTTAAGGTGTCAAGAGGATTCTTCTCCCCGATATCTTTTTTTAGATTATAAGCCCTGTCATTTTCTGTTTTAAAACGGATTAACTTATTGTCACCGTTTCGAATCGCATAAGCATCATAGTCATACATACGCCAATACAAGTTCTCATGGGGATCATTATTATCCCTATCACTTATGTAAGGTACTAAATCAACTCCATCTATTGAATTTGCAGGTGTTGTTTTGGCATAATTTAAAGCTGTTGCGAATATATCGAGGGATATAACCGGTTTTTCATAAACCTTACCTACTGGTACATTCCCCAGCCATTGCATTGCAAAAGGAACACGTATTCCACCTTCGTATAAACTCTTTTTACCTTCCCTTAACTTTCCATTATCCGAAGCATTTTTCTTTTCCGGACCTCCGTTGTCAGAAAGGAAAAATACTATTGTGTTTTCTTCAATTCCCTGTTCTTTCAACTTGTCCAGCACCAAACCAATACCATCATCCATAGCACTTACCATAGCTGCATAGGTTTTTCTCCTCTTATTGTTAATATTATCAAACCGACTTAAGTACTTTTCTGTTGCTTGTAGGGGTACATGAGGAGCATTATATGCCAGATACAAAAAAAATGGTTCGTCTTTTTTACGTTCAATAAAATCAACGGCTTCGCGTGAAAAAGCATCAGTAATATACTCTTCTTCATTAATACGCCCATTATTGCGCATTAATTTTGTCTGATAGCTTTCACCTTCCGAGCTTATTTCATAAAGATTGTTGAAAGTCCATTGTTCGGGAAAATACTTGTGACCACCACCAAGAAATCCAAAAAACTCATCAAATCCTCTTTTTAGCGGATGCTGTGATTTATGTGTTCCCAGATGCCATTTACCAATTGCCATACTTGTATAGCCTGCAGTTTTTAATTCATCAGCTAATGTACGTTCCGATAAAGGTAAACCCTGAAGCGTATCTTTTGGTGACACCAACGGATTTCTTCCAAATCCAAAGCGATCCTGATAGCGACCTGTGATAAGACCTGCCCTGCTTGGACCACATACAGAATAAGTTACATAGGCATCAGAAAACCTTACTCCATTATCTGCAATACGGTCAATATTGGGAGTAGGAATATCCTTGCAGCCATTAAAACCCACATCGGCATAGCCTAAATCATCTGCCAGTATGATAATAACATTAGGGCTGGCTTCCTGATCCTGGTCATTTACATCACAGCTGTAAATTGCCAGTAAAAGCAGAAATAGAAACCCCTTAGATAAAATATTATTCATGTCTCCAAAATTCTATACATCCGGTTCTAAAACAACATTACTTTATTTCAATGGTGATATTCTATATTTAAATGAATAATCCTCATTGTTAAGGCGATACTTTTCTAGAGGTATTGCTTTCGGTCCCCAGCTTGTAGTTCCTCCCAGCCCCATTTGCTTATAATCAACATTCAGAAATATCTCGGGATGAGCAGTTAATTCAAAAGAATAATCGCTTTCCTGGATATTAATCCTATCATAATGCGAAACACCAAATCCTACAAGGGGTGCTGCAGTAATAAGCAAGCCTTTTCCTTTACCATTTGTTAAACTAAACCAGCGTGTATCCGATTTATAGCCATTTTCCTGCGGCCTTGAATAATCTACCCATTCATCTGCTACCGTTGAGTTGTAAACGCCTACCTTCTCCACATTCCTGTCGATATACGTTGGATATTTCCCGGGGCCAAACCATTCCAGCTTATCATATCCGGGCGCTACAACCATATTGGTGCCAAAACGAGGTGCCATTGGCAGTTCTATATCGCCTGCTTTGTAATTGCAGGATACATCCACTACCCCATTTCCATAAACAATATAGGTTTGTATATATTCTGCTTTGATGTTGGGCATACTTCCAATAGCTGTTACAACCAGAGCGTTGCCTTTCTGTTCAACTGTCATATTATCTATCATCCAATCAGCTGCATTTTCCCACTTTGCCAGCTCCTTTACCACACTATTCCCTTTTTTAACTGCTCCCCTGTCATTATCGGTAGGTATTCTCCAGAAGTCGGGGAGCGGTCCTCTTTTTATAAGCAGGTCTTCGCCAGCATAATATTTTTTCAGCCCTCCAGTGATATTGTCAAAGACAATGGAGAATCCACTTCCCCATACGGTTATTTCACGCTTGTTCTTTTTCCATTGTGGAGTATCTGAATTCTCTATTTCATCAAGGCTCTTGTTAGATGAAACAGGAAGCCTGAACTGATCCCATGCCAGCTCGTGTCCCACTGTAGCAAAGAACGTATCTTTCAAAAGCTGGAAGCTGAATGTGATATGATATTCTTTACCTGCTTTGGGAGCGAAATCACCCATATCCAGTTGAATATCTTTTGTTGATCTTGCCGGTATATCCAGGGCACCAAGTTCGCCTTTCAATACTGACTTGCCATCTTCCAGAATTTCCCAGCTGCCCGTTACCATTTCCACTGAGTTTGAAAAATCAAACCAGTTGGTGATCCTGAACTTATAAGCTGTCAGGTCGATAGCTTCAACATGTACATTTCTGTAAAAATATTTTATTGTATTCAATCCCGGGTGCGGGGTCATATCAGAAGCGATTAGCCCGTTCATGCAGAAGTTGCCATCATTGCGTACTCCCTTTGCATTTTCCCACCAGCCACCGTAGGCAAAGAAATGTTCATTTGCAGAGGTTGCCCTGTATTCCTCGGGAACATCCTGTTTAATACCCTGGTCTATCCAGTCCCAAACGAATGCACCCTGGAAGTTATTATCCTGATAGATAAGATCCCAGTACTCTTTGAGATTTCCGTTACTGTTTCCCATGGCATGGGTATATTCACAAAGTATAAAAGGCATTTCTGACCTTTCCTTAATTATCTTTTTAGATTCTTCAGGCAGAGGATACATCCGGGAGTATATATCCGCATACACTCGTCCTGTGGGGCGTGTTGTTCCTTCGTACAAGTAGGGGCGTGAAGGATCATTCTCCTTTACCCAGTCCCAGCAGGATTTTGCATTCGGCCCGTCACCGCTTTCATTTCCCATTGACCATATTACTACTGATGGATGGTTACGATCGCGATATACCATTCGTTGCACCCTTTCAAGATAAGCTTCTTCCCAATCAGGGGAGCCGGTCAGGAGGTTATCTCCTTTATTGCCAAATCCGTGTACTTCAATATTGCCCTCATCAATAAGGTAGATGCCATATTGATCGCAGAGATCATACCATAATGGAGCATTAGGGTAGTGCGAAGTTCGTACGGCATTTATATTATTCTGCTTCATCAGTATGATATGGTCAATCATATCCTGTTCGGTAACATAATGCCCTGTTTCGGGATGATGTTCATGCCTGTTGGTGCCCTTAAAGAGCACTGCTACACCATTTATCAATAAATTACCATTTAAAATCTCCACCCTCCTGAAGCCAACTTTTTGCGGTATCACTTCCAGAATTTCTCCTTTTTTATTTTCGAGGATTATAAAAAGGTCGTATAACCGGGGCGATTCTGCATTCCAGCTTTTTACTCCTTTAATTGTTTTTTCGCTTAAACTAAAGCTAAGCTTGCCTTTGGAAACCGAATATTTCTTGCTGTCATAAATAACACTGTTACCCTCACTATCAAGTAATTCATAAGCTATCGTATATTCTCCCTTCGTGCCTGAAACTATCTCTCCTTCAAGGTTAAACAGCCCGTCAGAAAATGAGTCGTCCAGAGAGGCCTTTATATTAAAGTCTCTAATATGTGTTCGTGGGGTTGACCACAAGTAAACATCTCTGAATATGCCACTTAAGCGCCAGAAATCCTGATCCTCAAGATACGAGCCATCACTCCAGCGATAAACCTCAACTGCAAGACTGTTTTCTCCCTTCTTAAGATATTTTGTTATGTTAAACTCAGCAGGGGTGCGGCTTCCCTGGCTGTAACCTACTTTCTTTCCATTCACCCAGATGTAAAAAGCTGATTCCACTCCATCGAAATTAATATAAACCTCTCTGCCTTTCCATCCTTCTGGTACTACAAAGCTGTGACGATAAGA
Source organism: Bacteroidota bacterium (assembly GCA_039714715.1). Taxonomy (GTDB): domain Bacteria; phylum Bacteroidota; class Bacteroidia; order Cytophagales; family Cyclobacteriaceae; genus S012-113. The sequence goes on along the minus strand of JBDLIU010000056.1, from coordinate 11,096 downwards.
GCCCACCGGATTCCATTCTTTGGGGGCTTTTACATTTTCCTTTTCAAACGGATACTCAACATTGGTATAAACGGGTATTCCGTAGCCTTGTATTTCCCAGTTAGAAGGAACGGCTATTTCATTCCATTTGCTGATATCGTAATTGGTCTTGTAAAAATCTTCGGGTCTCTTAGAAGGATTTTCTGACCAGTTGAATTTCCATTGTCCGTTAAGGCTCTTAAAATATTGAGAAGCTGTTCTGTCAAAGCTTCCTGCTTTGACAGTATCCTTGTAAACCATCATAGTTGTATGAGGTTTTTCCCTGTTGATTTGCAGCACTTTAACATTATCCCAGTCGGGTGTTTGGGCCATGCAGGCTAAACCAATATAAAATAAACTTGCTGTTATAAGAATTTGTTTCTTCATCTTAAGTGTCATCTAATAAACATTATAAAGCAAATTTCGGATTTCCTTGTAATATTTAATACAGGAAAGTCTTCAAAAAAGAGGTCTAATCAGTCAATTGATATATTTGCAGATATCGTTATTGGGAGAATTATGCTATGGAATAGAATCGATAATTAGTTATTAACGTCAGTTCGATATAACAAAACTTAAAACACAACAAAAAACCTGCCCGTTCCGCAGGCTGGCGTCATTCAGAGGCCTAATTTTTGGAAAAGTAAAAACACAAAATGAGATGACGAATTCTTATGATAATAAAAATCCCGGAGGGTCTGACGAATATAATTGTCAGACTGTGACCTCTGCGTCATCAGATGAAACCTTTGTAGAATGTAAATCAAACCCGAACCAAGCGCCATAGGTGTGATACTTGGACAGGTATATATCACTCCTACGGAGCTTGGGGGAATTATGTAGAGATTCATACTACAAAGGGATCACCTCTACGAGGCTTTTATAGAACTAATACGTCATCGGTAGGCTTCCTGGGACGGGTTTGTGTGTTGGTAAGCCGTAGGAATCCCAATATGGGGACTCCACGGTCTATTAATTTCGCTTCGCTCTAATAAATAGCCCTCTGCGTGACGGGTTAGCGTTTTTTGTTGGTCTCTTGTGTCGAGCTCACGTTAATTAAAATTGACTACAATTTCATTACTCTATGTATTTCCTTATTACCATCAGCATCTGTAATAGCAATAAAATAAATACCAGGTTTTAGATTTTCAGTGTCGATTGTTGTACTATTCTTAATCATTTTATCTGAAAATATACTGTTCCCTCGAACATCTGTCAATATCACTTTGTATTCTCCTGTTGCGCTAAATGTGATATTAATTCTTTCTAAAAGTGGATTTGGATAAATCTTGTGATTCAGCCTTGGATAAATTGTACGATTCTGTATGCCGGTAACTCCATTATATGGATGTATTGAAAAATCGGAAACAACAGGAAAATGATCACTGGCTGTGCCGGTAGCATTCTTATCCAGATCATACAGATCTAATCTCTCCTGAGACATCATCTCAGTTTGTAAGACAAAAGATTTTTCTGCAGTTAATACTGCATCGGAATAGATCATAAAATCAAGTTTACCAGGAGGATAATCCTTTTTGTCATTTCTCCAGGTATAGTTCATTCTTTTTTCCGTTTGCAAAGCCATATTATCTACAACATCGGTGCCGTCCCAATCGGGTGCCTCGCCAGCTCCAAATAGTCCTGTATTTTGAATATCCCCAGTTAACAATGTTCTTAATTGTTGGGCCAAACCTACTAAATTCAAATCACCGGCATAAACAAAAGGAGTTCCCTCGGGTAATGTTACACTCCCTCCCTCTGTTTTAGCATCCAGAATAAAGGATATGTATTGATCTGCCTGTTCCTGTCGTAAATCGTCATTACTAGAATAAGGAGAGAGGTGTGCATTTGTAAAAAGCAGATCAGTCTCATAGCTTTCCGGAAGATCTATCAAAGCAGGATACTGTCGCTCCAGATAATTCCAATCACTTATAATTGGCCAACGAGAAGCCGTGATCAGGTCTCCACTATTTTTCTTATCAACAAACCATCCTTCCGTAGTACCTGTAGGAACTAATAAATCAAGAAGATTTTTTACCGTATCAATACCAGTATCGTGACATTCTGAAAAACCAATAATATCAGGTTTCAATGCTCTGACAATGCTATCGAGATAAGGTGCCCTCCATTTTATAAATCCATCAAGCTTTACATTATAAGCTACAATCCGTATGTGGTCTGTATTTTCTTTATTTATTTCTACGGGATTGTACGGGGGCACTGGGGTTTCATCGAAAGTATAGGAAAAAACTTCGCCCTGTTCAGGCATTATGTCACCATTTTTTTTATTAACAAGTAGAATTTTTATGGTTGAGGACGTAAAAAGCTGGTTTACATTATCAGGAACAGCACTTCTTTTTATCGCTATTTCATATTCATTGGAAGATACAGTAGGTGCTTGCCGAAAAGAAAATTTAAGGAACCTTACAGTGTCTCCCGGATCGTTAAAATGTGAAATACCTCGAAGTTGGTTAAATACGATTTCAAATTCTGCACCATAACCTGTTTGAACAGGGAAGCCTGTACTTTCATTATTATCGGTATCAAGATATAAGCGTAAATCGTGTGGTATGGTATTGTCACACAGTTTAAATTCCACATTGGCTTTCAATCTTATAAAGAGAAACTCATCATCATTGCTTACCTGCATTTCCAGCATATCAACACCTGATAAAGTTTCAGAAACATCTGTAATAGTAGTTAAATCTGATGTCCAGTCATTAAAATTGGCATCAATTGCAATAGGTGCAGACTGGGCAAATACTGCAACCGGAGAATATAGTAACAAGGAGAGAACTAGTGTTTTATAAATTTGCTTCACGCGTTTTACTATTAATTTTAAAGTTTAAACTAATATGACAAGATCATCTTCCTTGTATTTGTGTAGTCTCCAATTGTAATACTATAGAAGTAAATGCCACGATTGGCGACTTTTCCCATATGGTCTTTTCTATTCCATTGAACAGTATGCAAGCCCGATTCTTGTGATTCATTAACAAGTGTATTTACTAATTGTCCTTGTATATCATATATATGCAAAAACACTTGTTTCTTATTGTAAACACTATTTCCCATGCCATTTGCTGGTACGTAATATTGAATACTCGTTCCCGAATAGAACGGATTAGGATAATTCTGCATTAGCTGTGCAGGTTTTAAATTTTCCTCTTCAATTGCTGTTACAACCGGTGATTGGTGTGCTCCGAGCGATGGCGGATAATTATCAAAAAGCTCGTTACCCCAGAAATCCCTTCCTCCATTCTCAGTGATTATCATTCCGGCCATAATATAGGGCGAGGTGTCCTGCAATTGGTATCCATCTACATTAATCGTGTAATTAGTCGTATCCACATAAGCGGAACCGGGATTAACAAAGAGTGGATCCACAAAAAAAGCATTGGAATCTTCTTCTACCAGGTCACTGAAATTACCATAATAAACGTTATGGCTAAAATTCGAGTTGACGGTTGCAGGGTCTTCGCTAATCAAGTCGGCAGTTTCAACTAAATCTGATACCTCTCTGATAAAGATATTGTTATATACCTGGGTGTTGTTAGTAGGGGTTGGGATAGTGCTATGGGTTGTTCCATTTCTAACAAAGAAGCCTACGGTAGAGCTGTGGTTGCTAGCCTTTATATAGGCTACGTTATTGTAAACCTGCGTGTTAATTCCTCCAAGGTTCCGTAACCACTGGTCATTAAATCCTTCGGAAATATTATACCTGAAGATGTTGCCATCGGCAGCATGGTTGAGTACGAAGCACCCGGATTCACTGTCTTTAAATAAGTTATACTGTACAATATAGTTATCACAGCCATCCATGTTGAAAGATTGCCCCGATGCCTGATTATAAGTTTTGTAAATTACATTGTTTTCAAACAGCATGTTATCCCCTCCATACATACCAACTCCTGCATTGTCATCACAGGTCATGTAGTAACCCCCTTCAATAAAATAATTGTTAGCAACAATTCCATTGTAAAGTCTACGTGTTAGCATTCCTGTATAACCTCCGCGTCTTACTCTGTTATTCATAATTGTAATACCATCAATATTGCCCAGATGCATTCCATGTTGTTCGATTTCATTGAGCACACAGTTCGTTATACTCACATCATAAATCATTCTACCTTCCGGGTCTGCAAAGCGGATGTCGGTACCCAGTCTTATACCTCCAGTCATCTGCCCGTTATCGATAAAGCCGCCATTACCACCGCGAACTCCGGAACCACGAATTTTATTAATAAAGAGGTTATCGAAGTGCAGTCCGGTAACAGAAGTGTTACGCCATGTTCCTGCTTCAACCCCATATTTATAGAATTCACGGAATTGAGGGTGGTAATTAGATAGCTCAAGATCCTGAACTCGATAATAAGAAACATCAATCAGACGAACAGCCGCATGGGCCTCAGCTTCAACATTTATTACTGGTCGTTCCTGTTCCGTGCCATACGGGGCTACTACTATTTCATTACCCGCAGCACCATCGCCATGCAGGATCAAAGATTCATTCCAATATTCTCCTTTCTTAAGCAGCACGGAATCCCCCGGTGCCAGCTCAAGTCGATCGAGGTTCATAAAGTTCTTCCATGCAGTAGCCTCGGATGTTCCCGCGGCTGCATCATCACCATTAGTGGCATCAATAAAGTAGGTGGTATTACCGGGAGAGGAAGCAAAAGTTGCCGTTGTTACACTCATATATGTAGTGTCTGAAACGCCATAATCTCCCACAGCAATGATCCTGTAATCAAATTGCACCCCCGACTCAAGCTGCCTGTAAAATGAATCCCGTGAATCCAGAAATGAGGAACGCTGTCCTTTATCATTGGTAATAAACATGGGATACCATTTACTATTATCTTCTTCCGAGCGCTTTCTGTCTATATGGTATCCACTTGCACCTGGCACCGGATCCCACTCCAAAAGCACCTTTGTCGCTCCTATGTCTGTGGCCCTGAAGTTGGTTACTGCTCCAGGGGTGTCATCTATTGTAGCTTTCAATGATACCCAGTCGGTATAAAAATCCACTTTGCCATCCTTACGAACCCAAACACGGCTCCAAACGGCATCATCCGGTACTGTGATGGTCTGTGACTGAACCTCATAACTTGTACCGGAAAAATATAGGATAGGGTTAGATACGATCTCTTCTTTATCATTATAAAAATATAGTGCCACCTCTCCGGGGCCCTCATCAACAAGTTCACCTTTCACTCTTGCCCTGGCACTGAATGTATATACTGTACCTGGCTCCGGACAAGGAAATACTGACTGTGCACGACCCCCATACTGACCAATGCCATAAGCATCTTTTCCAAAAAAAGATTTGCTTACATAGCATCGAAGAGATCTTCCGTTGCTTGCTTCCAGATCTGCTTTGTCTATTTCGTTCCGGTCGAAGTTGAATTCATTCCACGCACTTTTATCCTTCCATTGCACCGAAAGGCCAACATTCTTATAGAAATTCCAGTTCCTTATTCGCTCTCGCTGAGCAAGAGCATCAACCGATACCACCAAGAATAAGATTAACACGATGTATCCAAATAATCTTTTCATTATGATTGCATTTATAATTTGACGAAACATATCTCCAGTGATAATTTACTATACTACAAATTTCGGAATTTATTGAAATTAGTAATAAGTTATTCTTCTCAAAAGAGAGGGGTATTTGGTCAATTAGTTGGAATTGTCAGCTCCTATATTCGGAGGAAGGTCTGTAACTACAATATTTCCAAAATAGTCTTTCCCTCCATTGTCTTTGATAATCTTTCCTGCACCAATTGCCGGACTTCCATGGGCCAGTTTGTAGTTTAAAACATCTTTATTATCAAATCCGGGATTAGCAAACCATGGATCTCCGGTTACCGGACTTATGTCATCCGGCAATATTGTATTAGCTGAATAAAAATTATTGCTAAAATAATTGTTTCTGCTTTTCCCCATGTCAAAGTCTGTAGTGTCGGCAGCAAAAAAGATATTATTATATACAAAAGTGGAATCTGCCCAACCACCCCAGTTTCTTGCTACAATAAATTTTTTGTCTGTGGATTCAGGTTTTAGTCTGGTATAGATAGTATTGTTATAAATCCTTGTATTACGCACATTGCCACCAATATGTATAGAAGGACAGAAATTCTCTCCTCTGCCCCAGGTGCGGTACCCATCATTCACACTTATATTATACCTTACTGTTGTATTATTATTATACCCACTTTTCCCATTGGAGCATATAAGTATAAATCCACCTGCATTATCATGGCTGTAATTATATTGGATTATTGTACCATCACAGTTCCAGTCCGAATCAAACCCCTGCCCATCCCAACTGGCTTTATGCCCACTGACCTCATTGTATTGTATTATTGTGTTTAGTGAATTCCATGGCCAGATACCTGCAGCAGCATTTTTATCAACATCAGGTAGGTCGTCAGTAAAGTCCCTACATGTATTATATTCTACAAGAGCACTATCACAACCCTGAATTATTATACCATCACCGGGGATGCGTTCGATTAGGTTATTTCTGATTTTCATTCCCTGGCTATAATATTCCTTTTTCCCCTGGTACTTTTTCCCGGCATAAGCACTTTTACTAACAATTCCATTGCGCACACAATCGTAAACATGGCATCCTTCTATGACAGCATCAACAAAACGACTTGGGATTTCCCCGCTTATCTTCCATACTATTCCTCCTCCGCCTCCATTTTTCTTGATTGGATCACCATTCACACTATGCACATCGATATTTCTTAGAACAGACTGATATATTTCTCCTTCATTATCTGCATGCATGAGCACCCCATACCTGCCTCCCTGAATGCTATCTCCCATATTTGTTACTTCGAATCCATTAACCTCTGTGTAACTTGAATTCAAAATCCTGATAGTATATTTCTTTTCACCATTACCATAAATCCCTGGCTTGTGCCTTTCTCCGTACTGACTAAAAACAATTGGGAATTCTCTGGTTCCGCTGCAATTAATTTCTAACTGCCCATCCCATTTACTACCTGATCTAAATAGAATCGAATCACCTGGGTGGTACTTAAAGCCATTTACCTTATCAAGAGTTTTCCATGCTCTGTCCTTACCCAGGCCATCATTTTTATCATTCCCCTGATTAGCATCCACATAATAGGTGCTCCCATGATTTTCAACTTTTGAATTACATCCCCAAATTATAGATAAAAAGAATAGTACGGCAATAGGAAGTGATACGGCATTCATCTGATTGTAATATAATTTCGACAACCAATAAGGAAATGTCATAGTACTACAAATTTCATACTCTTTTGGGAATAAGACTATGTCATATTCTTCAAAAAACAGGGTAATATGTTCATTTCTTTTCTCGAAAGAAGATGAAGCAAACTTCTCTTCTTTAGCAAGATTAGCTCGCGCCTCTCGCTTATCTTGAGTATGTGTAGTACAATGAAGTGAAGGTTGCACAATTTCTTTGGATTGTTTAATAAGATTTGCTTTGCGAATCTAATGAGGGGGCTTGACCATGAAGTAAGGCCTACGGCCTAATTGTTCATTCAAAGGAAATCTTAAGCAAGCTTCAATTTCCTTTTTCATGAAAAAAGCCACTTACGTGGCCTTTACTTCATGGTCGGGATGACAAGATTTGAACTTGCGGCCTCTCCGTCCCTAACGGAGTGCGCTACCGGACTGCGCCACATCCCGAATTATTAAAAATTAAATTCGGAGTGCAAAATTAATGAACTACTAATGCTAAAACCAATTGATTAATGAAATTGTCTCCAGGAGATTACTGGAACTGTATTTGTTACACCCATATATTTGTACTATTTTTGCAAGTTCATTAAATAATCCCGAAAATTATTAAAAATAAGCGTTATAATTTGACTGTTTTAAACCAAAATGAAACTAAAAAGGTGAAAAAACTGTTATAATATAGGGTTACCGATTATCTAAAAGTAATATAGATAAGTAGAAATAATAGAAGGGAAGAACTAAAAAAGAAGGTATGAGACAACTGAAGATTACACAAAACATCACAAATCGTGAGAACCAATCTTTAGAAAAGTATTTTCAGGATGTGAATAAGATCGAAATGATCACATCTGAAGAAGAGGTAGTGCTGGCCCAAAGAATTCAGGATGGAGACGCTGCTGCACTGGAGAAATTGGTGAAAGCCAATTTGAGGTTTGTTGTTTCGGTAGCAAAACAATACCAGAACAAGAGTCTTACATTAAATGACTTAATTAACGAGGGTAATCTTGGCTTGATTAAAGCTGCTCAAAAATTTGACCACACTCGAGGATTTAAGTTTATTTCTTATGCTGTTTGGTGGATAAGACAATCTATCATGCAGGCTTTAGCCGAGCATTCACGTTTAGTACGTATTCCATTAAACAAAGTGGGAAGTCTAAACAAAATAAATAAAGCGATGGCTGAACTAGAGCAAAAATATAACCGTGCTCCTACTGATGAAGAGCTGGCCGAAATACTTGAAATGGATGATAAAGAACTAAAAAGCACATTAGGCGCAAGAACAAGGCATGTATCTGTAGATGCTCCTTTTGCTGAAGGTGAAAGCAACTCTTTGCTTGATGTACTTGAAGATGGTTCTATTTCAAAAACTGATGGTGATCTTGAATATACAAGCTCTCTTCAGATTGAAACAGAAAGGTCTTTGGCAACACTCGATCCAAGAGAACAACAAGTGCTTAGAATGTACTTTGGTATTGGTGAACAAACCGCCATTTCATTAGAACAAATTGCGGAGACCCTTAACATTACCAGGGAACGTGTTCGTCAGATCAAAGAAAAAGCAATTAAGAAATTACAGCACGATTCGAGAAATCGACTGTTAATTGATTATCTCGGTTAATCGATATTTAAAAAGAAACATAGCCCTGACAAGATATATTGTCAGGGTTTTTTTGTGGCTAATTATTATAGATATACAGAATGTCGCCTGCGACAGCCACACCGTATTCTCTTAGAGGATATTCAGCCGGGCCTCCGGTTGGGAATCCACTCAGATCAAAAGTTGAATTACAACAAGTATCTTCCATGTAAAATCCGGATGTATGCATGTCCACCACAGCGCATTCATCTGCCGGCTGGAAAGTACAGTTTCTATCAAATGCTCTGTAAATATCTTGCGACTCTCTTCTAAGAATGATGCCCCTTACACCACCTTCAACATAAATATACCCACCAATCTGGCTTAAATCCACATTGTCAATATCATTCAGGTTGATCTCCACATTTACAATAACATGGGGTACTTCTGAATCATCCACCATTGGATTGCAGGAGATAATTGCAAAAATCGTTAATATAGAAAACAGGTGCCTCTTCACTGAATTAATTCTATTGTTATAATATTAACAGCTAATCAGCTTAAATAGTATTTATCCTTAGAAGGATTTAAACTGATCAAGGAAACGAACATCATTCTCAGTAAACAACCTGAGATCATTAATCTCCCATAACAGCATGGCGATACGTTCAATACCCATTCCAAAGGCAAATCCTGTATATTTCTTCGAATCAATATTACAGTTATCAAACACATTCGGGTCAATCATTCCTGCTCCGGCTATCTCCACCCATCCTGTATATTTACAAATGTTACATCCTTCTCCTTTACAGATATTGCAACTGATATCAATCTCAGCACTTGGCTCCGTGAATGGGAAATAAGATGGTCTGAACCTCACCTTTGTATCCTTGCCAAACATTTCCTTGGCAAAATGGTATAAGGTCTGCTTCAGATCAACGAAGCTTACGTTTTCGTTTACATAAAAACCTTCCACCTGGTGAAAAATACAATGCGCTCTGGCAGAAATTGCTTCGTTCCTGAAAACTCTTCCCGGGCACAATGTTCTGATAGGCGGCTGTTGATCCTCCATTATACGAATCTGTACAGAAGATGTATGTGTGCGCAGTGCTATATCCGGATTCTTTTCAATAAAAAACGTATCCTGCATTTCACGAGCCGGATGGTTAGGCGGAAAATTCAGGGCTGTAAAGTTATGCCAGTCATTTTCTATCTCAGGTCCTTCCGATACATTGAATCCTATTTTCTCAAAGATTTCAATTATTCGATTACGGGTAATTGTTATTGGATGCAAACTGCCAACAGTTCCTTTCCCCGGAAGTGTTAAATCATGCCTGGGCTTTTCAGTACCTACCTCTGCTTCTTGCAATGACTGAACCAATTCCTTAAATCTGGATTGGGCCAGATTCTTGATTTCATTCACCTGTAGACCAAATGCCTTCTTCTCATCCGCAGGAATCTCTTTCATTTTACTGAAAAGATCATTAATAAGACTTTTCTTACTAATAAACTCCATTCTGAAAGCTTCCAGCTCTTCCTTGGTCTTACATTTAGCTGCCTTGATCTTCTCCCTTATCTCTTCGATAGCACTCATTGTATAATAATTAAGTGGCAAAAATAGTTGAATTGAGATAAAATGCGTTTATGAATCAGCGTAAGATGTACATACTTTAAAATGATTCTTGCTTATTGCAGTTTGCCGCTTGTTTTAATGCAGAAGCCAAATCAATTAAAAAATGGCCGCCCATTAAACTAATAAGAACATTAAAGGCTAAAGCCCTTTACATCAAATCTTATTTAAAAACCCTGCGCTAAAGCACAGGGCAAGGCAAATTTCTGACCTAATTTCAAAGTTATTATGGGTGATTTTTATCCCTAACTATTTCACTAATTTTTCTTATTCACCCCTCATTATTAGCCATTTTCATCAATACTAAAAACAAGTGCTTTTTCATGTCGTAAGTATTAATAACAACAAAAAAGTCAAAAATTCAAAAACTATGAAAAAGCTTACTCTACTGGCATTACTATTAACAGTTATTAGTGCTGCCGCATTTGCTGCTGAGATTCCAATCAGCGAAACATCGAAATTCAAAATGGTTGCAAAATCTGACGTTAAATACGACCTGTATTATGCTGCAGAAGACGAGGGAACTGTAAAGGTTTGTATCTTAAATGCAAAAGGTCAAAAATTAAATTCATGTTTTGTAAGAAAGACCAAGAGCTTCAAAAGAACATACGACTTCAGCCAGCTTGA
>JBDLIU010000055.1:0-20325 GCA_039714715.1 Bacteroidota bacterium | reverse complement strand
GAGAGGGTATCTGCTGCACCACCTCCCATGGTTGAGCCAATAATGATAAAGATTCCCGCCAGTGTTGCTGCCGTGATGAACTTAAGCATACGAGAGCCTACTGCAGTACCAAAAATATTGGCAGCATCATTGGCCCCCATAGACCATCCTAAAAACAAGGCACTCGATAAAAAGACAAGGGTTAGCATCAATTAGATAGATTGCTTAATTACATAAATGCTTAGGTTATCAGCAACTCGCTCAGACATGTCGCTTAGCTCAGCAATTTTTTCCGCAAAATACCTTATCTGCATTTTATGACTTAGCCTTTCGATTTTTTCTGTTGAGAAAACTACTTTCTTAATATCTTCTTCTACTTTATCAACCTCATTTTCATAGAAGTATACCTTTTTATTATAGCTCTTTACTGCCGAAATATTACTGAAATACGCAATCGCTGAGTTCTTGAGTTCATCCACACAATAAACTGATAATCTGGTAAGTTTTTGAAAATGGTGACGCAACTTGCCAGTTAGGTCAGGCTTTTCAATGGCCAGGTTACCAAGTATTTTAGAGCTTCTCTCTGATATCTTACCCATGCTCTCCAACAGTTCCATCACATCTCCACGGGCATCCGGAATTAGCATCTCAGTGTACAGAAATTCCTCTATCTCTCTACGCTTTTTCACAGCCTCTTCCTTAATTTTAGAAATTTCTGCTGCTCGCTTAGGGATGTCTTTCAGGTTTCCGTCAAGATAGTCGTTCACACCTTCCTGAAAGATTAATATTGAATCCATTATACGGATAAGATAATTTTCAATCTTTTTCTCAAGTTTTTTGGATTGACCAAAGAGTGCCTTCAAATTCATCGTGTAATATTTTACTTGCTAATAATTAAAACAGGCCCAGGCCATTTGGTGTAATTTCCCAGAAACGATACCATGTTTCAGCCAGAGCAAGGTTTATAAACCAGGTGAGTACCATCATCACAATTCCATATTTGAACGTATCTGCCAGGCTATACATATCTGTCTCATATAATAGTGCTGCGGGCTTACTGTTAAAAGGCAACACATAGACATGTTCAATCATAAATGCAACTGGTAGTGCCAGGCTAATTACTGAAAATCCAAATCGTTGTGCTACACCAATGGCTATGGGTACAAAAATCAAAGTACGCATTGTCTTTGATTGGAATACCAATGCACTAAACAGCATAGTGCCTGTAAGGATCATATATAATACCCAAAATGGAGTTTGACCTGATAGATTGAAATAATCGAATGTAGCATTAACGCTAATAGCCGGTAAATCCGTGGCTTTAAATCCAGCACCAAGGGTGTACGCTCCTGCGGAGAATAGCAAAAGGTGCCAGGGAATTTGAACATCATTCCATTTAACTACTCCGATACCCGGTAGTAACACTATAACTGTTCCAAGAAAGGCTACAGCCGTAGCACTGATGCCGTGATAACTATCAGTAACCCATAGTAAGAGTACGGTAGAGAATATAAAAATGGCTTTGTACTCATTAAGTGAGAGCTTGCCAAGCTTTGCCAATTCATCTTTCAACACATCCAGGCCTCCTTCTATTTGTGGTGCTCTTTCTTCTGGCTTGAGCCTAAAAACAACTTTAGTTCCAATAAACCAGCCCAGAACCATAAGGGCAACAGAAAGTGGCAGGGCTACTTTCATCCAGTCTGCAAAAAAGAAATCGGCCCCTGTTGCACCTACAATTAAGGATGCTGCCAACAAGTTAGCTCCAGAGCCTGTTACAAATGCTCCGGCCCCCATATTGATTTGCAGTAAGTTCTGCAATACAATATTTCGTCCAAAGTTGTTTCTATGACTGTTTGGCCTCGCGCCATATACTGCAGCAATTACCATAAAAATTGGTAACAATATAGCTGCTTTAGCTGTTGTAGCCGAAATAAAGGCAGACAACACCAGGTTAATTACGATAAAGCTAATAAATACCGATGATGCTTTCTTTCCAAATTTAAGTACAAACCACAATGCAAAACGTTTAGCAATACCTGTGGCTACCAGGGCACTTGCCAACACAAATGATAGGATATTAAGCCACATCACCTTATGTCCAAGCTGATGATAAGCATCAACTTCCGGCAACACTTTTGTAAGCACCAGTGCCAGAATTAATATTAAAGAAGTTAAATAGTTAGGTATTGCTTCAGTCATCCATAGGATAATTGCGGCAATAAAAATGGCCAGCATACCCACATTCTTCATTCTAAACGCTTCACCTCCAACTTCATTATATAGGCTTCTCGCATGATCACCTAGTTGAGCCGGATCAATATCCTGTAAAAAACCAAAGTTGGAAAAGAAATAAATATATATAAAAGCGATAGCTGCTAATGCTCCCCCAACATTTCTTAACATCAATGCAAATCCCTTAATCTCGCGTTTAGGGAGTCTGTTGATGTTGTAATTGCTCATATCGAGCGGATTATTATTAACCATGATATTCTATTTCTTTTTCCAAATATTAACTAACTACCAGGTTTTATATGGATTTTTCATTAACATGGCATTGTAATATTTCACATCGCCTGTTACTTCTTCACCTAACCATTCAGGTTTAACAAATTCTTCGTTTTCAGATTGAAGCTCAACTTCAGCTACTGTAAGACCTTCATTCTCTCCATAAAATTCATCAACCTCAAAAGTATGATTACCAGACTTAACAATAAAACGGGTCTTATCAATTACTCCAGGTTCGCTAATTGCTAACAAATTCTTAGCATCTTCAACACTTATCTCCTGCTCCCACTCGTACCTGCTGGTACCTGCTTCGTTTCCAATACCTTTAATGGTTAAAAATCCTTTTTCACCTTTGGTTCTTACCCTTACTGCTCTTTCTGGAACAGACGATAAGTAGCCTTGTATAATTCGGGTAGATTTTTCAACTTCTTTCATGAAATCACCATCTACCAAAAACTTTCTTTCTATTTCTTGCGCCATTTTTCTAAATATTAGTTAGCCAGAGGTTTGTTTATCCAACCAATGATTCTTTTAATTACTTGTAGATAATTGATGTTTTCTGCACCATCCATTCCAACATCTGCCATGGTTTTCTTAATATCTTCTACTTCAGTAGATTCTGAATTTATGGTAACAACCTTTGCTCCATTGATCAATACATTACCAACTTCACAAATAGTATCATTTACCATATAACCAAAGCGTTGTTTGTGAACCTTTACACCTTGAAGATCTTTATGATCGTCAATCATAGCAAGAAATTCCTCCAAAGTATAGGTGTCCTTTATTAATGTTGGCATCTCAACCTGAAACGCAGGAAAAACATCGTTTACAAGTACTTCTTTAGCAATAGGAAACTCACCTTTCATTAGAGGGTTCCATTGCTCAAGTCCATCAACTGTTTGTACGTATGTTTTAATATCCATTTTACCATCGCGAATCTTTGTATTGTTATGATCGTTGGTTTTGGACATGATATATATTTCATCAGATTCACGTTCCCAAACTTTTTCAGGAACCGGAAGGCTTAACCTCGCCATCTTCTTAGCTTGTGCTTCGAAGTCCTGTCCAAAGGTCCTGAATTCAAGTCTTGGTTTTGAGATAGCTCCTATCTCCATTTTATCATTTGCCATTTTAATATTTTTAATATTGTGTGTTTTTAATCTATGCTGTTTAAAAGGTATTAATTAATAGATGTAATTTTTACAGCATATTACTCTATAGTCAAGTCCAATTTATATAGTTTGTTATTAGGGTCTGAAACCACATAGGCTACTGTCTCATCATCATTCACTACAATTCCTTCTACGCCACCAATAGGAAGCTGGTAGCTAATTATTTTAGTGCCATTCATCGTACACTGTGTAAGTGTTTTTGACTCATCGCTAACAATCCAGAGCTTATTACTTACGCTGTTGTAATAGATTCCTGAGTAGTCATAAGCAAAATTTAATTGAACCTGAGTTTCAGTATTGTTATTAACTGAGTATTTTATTAATAAACCTTCCGACTTTTCTTTAAGCATGTAAAACTCTTCTGTATTAGGATTGTAAGTAAGTCCTTCTAAACCTGTATTACCAGGGTTATCTAAAACATTATAGGTTGATTGTTCAATTCCATTGCTATTAAGTTTTACAAAATTACCTATACCTTCTTCACATATGTATATATCAGAAGTTGACGGATCAACCGTAATTCCTTCAAAATCATCACCGGTAAAAGGCAGCTGTTTAAGTGTTTTTCCTGTTAATGAAACCTGATAAGCCATTCCCTGGTCACTTACTATATATAATGATTCTCTATTAGGTGAATAAGCTAATCCGGAGGGTTCTGCAATATCCAGATTGTACGATTCTAAAATAATCGAGTAATCGATATTGTATACTACAGGTCGGCATGATAGCATTGATAATACTACAATAACTACAAATAGGTTATAAACTTTTTTCATAGTACCGTTTGATCTGGAATGTTATATCAGGGTTATTATAGTAATATGAAGCTCGTGTAATTACGAGCTTCATATTGTTTATTGATCAGTATTTTACTGAACAGTATAACTTGACCATTGAGATGAGTCGCCTTTGAATGCATCAGAGCTATCGTAGGCTCCATCTGCCGGACTGTCATCTACTGCCATTAATCCACCATCTTTTGTGAAATAGTATTCAGAAGTTGCTGTTGCAATTCTTACATAGAACTTAATAGTTGCACCAGAAGTGCTAGTTGTTCCATCCAGTGTTGTTTCATCTGCCTTTAATACATCTTGATCTCTCATGTTAACTGTAACACCAGTCTGAGTAAACGATGCATCATCTTCACCTTTAATTTTATTAGGTTTTACGTATAGGCCTTCAGATCCTGCATAGTAAATTCGTGCTTCAAGAATTGTTTCGTTAGAAGCATATGCAAGGACTACATTGATATCATCAGTAGCAGCAGGATTTACAGGGAAATCAAACGAAGAAACTGTTACCGTTGCTTTATTTGTATAAGTATTCCACTGGGTTGCATCTGCTTTGAAGGCATCAGAAGCAGCATCATCAGTAACAATTGATGTATCATCTAATATCACATTGCCGTCTTTATCATAGTAATACTCAAACCCATTTGATAATGCAATACGTATATAGAATGAGATTTTTACACCTGCATCACTAGAGTTTCCAACAACAGCTCCAGCGGCATCTTCAACATCAAGGTTTGCCATGCTAATTGTAACACCTGTTTGAGTAAAGTCTCCTGGAAGTGCCGGTGTGTTAATAACGTCTTCACCTTTAACTTTATTAGCCTTTATATATACAGGGGCATCACCAGCTGCAAAATAAACTCTTGCTTCAACAATATCAATTTCAGCGGTATATGCTAAGGTAATTGTTTCATATCCTTCTGTAGGAGTTGCACTATAAGTTAACGCCAAAGTTGGAGCCGGAACACTACCTGCAATAGGTGTATATGCGTGCCAAAGTGAAGCATCGGCTGTTAAAGTAGTTGCTTCAGCACTTTTATTGTCTTTTCCATAATAGTATACATCACTATTATCTAAAGTGATAGCAACAAAGAAAGAAACCATCTCACTGGCTACATTCAAATCTGTCATGGTAACAACCGCAGAATCTGCAGCAATTGTACCAACTATTTTGTTATTTGCATCATATGCAGGAGCATCTCCTGTAGCATAAAATACAGCAACCTCGTTTACAGTTTCACTTGTAGCAAAATCTATAACCATTTCAATAGTTTCTCCTGCAGCAGGAGCTACATTATAATCTACAGAAATGCTTGGCGTAGTGGCATCACCAATATTTGTAGCACCAGGAGTAGCTTCTGTGCCATTTATCCATACATCTCCACCATCAGGTATTCTGCTAAATGAAGTGCCATCAGCCTGAGATTTAGGACAGTAAATTAAGTCTATTAAAGTTCCTTCAGGATCTCCAAGAGAAACATCCTCTCCTCCCGAACTAATAGACACTGTTAACTCTGGTTGAGTAACGACATAGTATCCCTTGGCTGCAATTTTTGTTCCTTCAGGAATAACAAAACCACCGGCAGGATCTGCAGCATCATTGATTAAGTAGCCCGAGATATCAGCTTCAATATCTCCAGCATTAAAAAGTTCTACCCAGTCTCCTTCAACAGTAGGATCTGGATGCTTCGAGAAAATCTCGTTTAAAACAACATCTCCGGCCTCTGGTGTTGGAGGCACATAAGTATCGTCATTTACGCAGCCGGTAATAGTCATTGCAGCAACTGCAAATACAAATAATAGCTTTTTCATTATTTAAATTATTTTAGTTATTAAAATTTGTTAGTTATATAGTTGTATTGATTATTCCAATTAGAAATCTATTTCAACTCTCCATGCAAGAAAGCCATAATCGAATCCTGGGTTAGCTGGTTCTCCTGGAGCTGATTCAATTACCCAATCTGAGTAGTCTCCTGCTCCATTTGAATACTGGTCATGATCAACATACGAGTAGTTAAGCATAAACTTAACATTGCGTGATGCATAGTAGTTAAGCCCTACAGTATATTGTCCTTTCTGACCACCACGTACTCCAGCATCAAAATCATTTAAGTTAATATAAGAGTACCTTGCGGCAACTTCCCATGCACCAGATTCTCTATTTGCTCGCACTTGGGTAAACTCCCCTTCACGGTGATTCCATGCATGAGTTTCTCCGGTAAGAAGGAAAGCTGACTGTACATAAAATCCTGAAAAGTTAACAGGGGTAGCACTACTTTTCATCGCTAGCGTATTAATATGGTATTCACCTGTCATTCTCCAGGGGCCATATGAAACAGCAGCATCAACATTCATATTAGTAGCTGTTTTAACACCACCTACTTTTGCCACTGTGAATTCCATTTCTGAAACATATGTTTCATCTTTAGGATCGTATTTTATTCTGCTATCTGGGTGCTTGTAAAGGCCAGGTGTACGTCTAGAATATCCTAATCCAATTGAAACTAATTTGCCAGTCTCGTTAATTGGGAAATAAGCACCTCTGGTAGAAACCCCCAACATAGGTTTTGCACCTTGTAGCTCACCTTTGTAGTAGTTATCATCGCCTATTTCATAATCAAGAACATTTCTGGTCTCTTCTGTATGCAAACCAAGGCCAAACATATATTTCGGACTCCAGTTTGCCCAACCAATACCAAGTCTTCGGTTTGGATTAAACTCTTTAATACTTGCACGTTCCATAAGTTTCAGATAACGCGATGTTGTTGTTTGCTGCATACCCTGTGGCATACGAAACTGCCCTATTCTAAGCTGACCCCATGGGCTACCTGGGGCACCAAAAAATCTTCGAACATATAAATCCTTAATATCAACCAACATTCCATCGAAATCCAAATCAACTTCACCATACCAGTTATCACCTACTCTGGCCTTAAACGCAATACGCATTCTTCTTGCTTTCAACAGTTGGCTTGGTACATCTAATCTTCCTTCGGCTAAGTTCTCTTCTGGTGTTTTACTATCATCATAGTTGTCAAAATAAGTAGCACCATCTAAATAAACCCGGTTGTCTAACCATAATTTATAGTTTCTGTCTTCAGATTCAAATACGATAAATCCTTCACGAGACTCAGCTGATAATACCTGGCGGCTCACTTTTTGACCATATTGATTATAACGTACATTTGTTGTCATCATTATTTCAAGGTCCCCAGTGATATCCCTTGTGTTAAATCTGTGTTCATCATAATCAGGGTGCGAAAAAACTAAAGTGTTTGTTGTTCCAATTTTCTCAATAGAAAAATATCCGTCTTCATCTGTATTAACTTCAGTTTTCGAACCAATGAATCGAACATCAACACCTTTTATTGGTGCACCTGTTTCAGAATCAGTAACCCTACCTTTAACTATTTCCTGGGCTAATGAAGTACCTGATATTGATGCCGCAACTAACAATATCAGTAATTTGTACATGTTTTTCATTTTCATATATTAATTAGTGTTTGTTTACTGTTAGATAATAATTATGAAATTTTCACCTCACAATTTCATCCATTTTTCATTGACCATTTCTGTTCATTTCAAAATCAATATGCCAAAAGAAATAAATGATGAAATGCATATCTTAAGAATTGCCCTACTCTACCTCTACAGGTGTAAATTTGTTGTAATACTAGCGCCAACACATCACCTACATTTGTTTTTTAAATAATTGATATACAGGTATATAAAATTTATGACACCTCTACACTGCTTCGTTAATAAATTTTACTTAGACTAGATATTGTTCACAAAATCGAGAAGATTTTGATCGTTAAGTAGGTTTAATTTTTGTCTCAGCCTATACCTGTTCATTTCTACGCTTTTTGTAGAGATGTTGACCAAAGAGGATATCTCCTTAGATGATAGCCCAAGCTTTAAGAGTGCTATAAGTCTTTTATCATTATTAGTTAAATTATTAAACTGCTGTGAGAGTCGGATATAGAAATCCTTGTTCATTGCATCTATCTGTTGATAGAAGTTAATCTTATCATTACTCAGGTTTAGATTGTTAAGCATCAGATTCGACAACTCACTTATTACTTTCTTTTTATTGGCTTCAAAATCTGATTTTTTTACCAAACTAAGTATGTCTTTTGTCTTGTTTAAAATTTCCTCTTTTTCTAATAAGTTAAATGCAAATTTCTCTAGCTCTTTATTCTTAAAATATATCTCCTGTTGAAGTGTTTGTGCTTTGTCTTCAGAATATTCAAGTTCTTTCTTAAAAAACTCCCTTTCTGCTTCGAGCTCAGCTTTATTATCATAGAATTTTTCCCTCTCAATTTTGAAGCTTTTTTGCAAACGCATATAAATCAAAATACCACTTATTATAATGGCAGAAAGGAACAAAATAATTCCCATATTATAAATCACACTAGAATCATGAATTGTCAGATATTGGTCTATATAGTCCTGATCAGCGATGTTCACTCCTGGGTTTGATTCACCAGTAGAAGTAATTAGACTACCCCAGATGGTATTAAAACCTAATGCACTAACAAACATTATTAGACCGGACATTATTGGCGTTAATAACGAGCCAAAAGCCAAGTTTGCAAAAGCGTCTTTTTGATAAATATTAAATCCTTTCTTATAGCTCACTCCTACTACACCGGCTGTCAGAATGTGCAATGCACTTATTGGCACGAGTGGATATGCCCATCCCATATTTCCTATTAGGTCTTGAAATATGGTTGAAGAGAAAAGAAAAAAGACAGTTGCAAAGGCCAGCAGGACAGAAAAATTGGTTTCAGGAGAAAACTCAAAGATTTCCAGCTTTTGTTGGTTGGATTTTAATAATATTCTTGTCGCAAGACCCATCGCAATTAGAATACTACCAACTACTACTAACGCCATTTCACCAGATATTCCATATTGTAATACCTGGATATTTGTAGTCTTAAATATTGGCACATAAACTCCTACTACATTGGCGATATTATTAGCACCAATACTATATGCTGCCATCAAAAGAGCCATCGATAAGAATAACTGGAGCGTACGGCTTATTTTCAATATATGAATCTGTGACTTCCTGATAAAGGATTTAAGTATTGTAAGATAGCTTGCTGATAATACACCGGAAATAATCGGTGTAAGCAACCAAATTATTACGATGACCAATAATTTATTGACAGGTAAATTAACACCTGCAAACAAGAGCCAGCCCGTAATTGAACCAATTACAGCATGCGAAATTGAAATAATTCTGAACTTCAATCTAAGTAATGCAATGGTGATGAGAGCAGACGTTGTAATAAGAAAGGCAACCTGAATTTGGTTCGTATCTGCAAGGTTGGCTACAAATTTTAATGTACCATCTATATTCGTAATGGCACCAAATAACACTGCTATGGCAATAGAAATCACCAAATACCAGGCCGATTTGCTGTTACTTTTTGAAACCCTGGCACTAAAAAGATTGTAAAGGTCATGGTAGCCTAAAACAAATCCTATTAGTAATCCGGATAAAAGCAACAGTAGTACCATAGCTTGTTCTAAATATTACAGGTTTCTTTTTAGCGCAAGAATGGCCAGAATATCACCTATTTTTTTCCCAATATCAGAAATTTGCTGGATATGTAATGCAAAGTATCGAAGGTGTATTTTTTCACTAAATTTTAGAACTTTAACGTCTTTAAAAAGTTTTTTCTTAAGCGAATAGGCAATTTTATCAACTTCCTTTTCATAAAAATATGCCTTATGAATTTTATCGTTCACCATTCCCTTTTGATAGAAAAACTCCCTTACAGCCGGTAATATTTGCCCAAGTGTTAGCATGGATGCATCACACAGCCTTTTAAAGTCATCCTTCATTTCATCAGGAATCTTGGGCATCTCAATATCAAATTGATACAGGTTTTCTTTGCTGGTATCCGAGAGGTCATCAATCTTATCAATTAATTGTAATACATCACCCCTATACTCAGGAATCAGTGCATTATTATATAAGTCTGATTCAATAGTCCTCTTTAATTCATCTGCCTTATCTTCAAGATCAGTAATTAATTGGATATCATTTTGAAAACTATCAAAATTCTTGTCAAGATAGTGAAACACTCCCTGCTGAAAAACTAAAAGTGATTCATCGACCACTTCGATGAATAAGTCAATGTTCTTAATTAATTGACTAGTATCACGGAAAAATAGCGCCATTTTCTAGAATTTGTCGCAAAGGTAGTGAATGAAAACTTATACATATGTGAATACTTTCACATTAAATCAGCATATTCTGTATTTATAACTTCCTCTTTCTCAATCCTTTCTTTAATCTTCACGGAAACGTTATTCAGTTCGATATTATTAGTATCTATTTCTACATCGGCCAATAAAATTTCCGGGGTTAAATAAAGCAGTTCAGCAGCTTTGATCAGGCGCTTTATAATAGAAGCTGTAAGGGCACTATCATTCATTAGAGAAGACGCCATCTTGGTTGTTATTTCTTTATCTCTTATCAATGCATCGATTCTGCCTGTAAACAAAACGTCGGTTTTTCGTCTTTGTAGAAGGTGTTTAGTAAGTTTTTTTCTCCTTGCCGTAATATGTGCAGTAACTAACTCATCAATCTCTTCTGAAGAGATGTCAGTTGGGATATCCAATTTTTGTGTTTTGAAAACCTGCCTGATCATCTTTGATATTTTAAACCTGAACCTGCTATATTCACTGCGCATTACAAGGTTATCAGAAGAAGTATATTTAAGAATATTGGGCTGCAATTCTTTAACTTCTTTTATCGATTCAACAAAATAGCGGTTGGCTTCTTTAATATTATAAATTGCTTGTATATAATCTGCATCAGCATGTTGTTCCTGTGCCCGGGTGGCAAATACAATGATTTTACCATAAATATATTTAACCCTGCGGTAATAGCACTTATCTATATTACGTTTTGAGATAGGCTTCAGATTGCGATTCTTTATGTCTTCTTTAAGCACTTCTGCTCTATGCATTCCAAGGCCATGAGCAATGATTCCAAAGACATGGTCAAACAAATGCTTGGTCTCCTTTACAAGTGCTGATATGGCTGATTGAGGATACGCTAAAGCAACATCTGTTAAATACTTTGGCTTTTCATTTTTTATTACTTCTTCTTTAAATCGTTTTTTCAGAAACTTTACCAACCTACTCACGAACGGGTACATTGCCAAAACTCCTATTGAATTAAAAATTGTATGGAATATGGCTAGTTTTATTGTATAATTTGTTGGATTGAAATTTAAAGAATCAGAAAGCCAATTTACTGTCCATGCAATCTGGTTGATTAGGGCTAAAGCTAGAATGGCTGTTACTATATTAAAGATCAGGTGAGCTCCTGCCAGGCGTTTACCCGCTGCATTTGAGGCTGCAGCTCCAATAATTGCTGTAATAGTGGTGCCAATATTAGCTCCAATGGCAAGGGCTAATGAATTAAAGTAAGTAATTTGACCAGCAGCTAATGCAGTAAGAATTACAGCCATAGTAGCACTGCTCGATTGCAATACCACTGTGGCAAGAATGCCAATGCCTGTAAATACAAGCACACCCCAGAAACCGTCCATTGCATAATCCGCAAGGCTGAATCCTTCTTTGTACAGATCAAATCCTTCCTTCATGAAATGAATACCAAGAAATAGAAAGCCAAGCCCTGCTAATACATTACCTATTCCTTTTAATGACTTCTGCTTTTGGAATATCAAAATGATACCAAAAACCAGCATAGGCATGGCAAATGCTGATATCTTGACTTTTAATCCAAGTATAGCTACCAACCAGGCTGTTGCAGTAGTGCCAATATTGGCTCCAAAAATAATCCCAACACCCTGGGTTAGGCTAAGCAATCCTGTACTGATAAACGAAATAGTTATTACAGAAATAAGAGAGCTTGACTGAAGGATGGCTGTGGAAACCATTCCAAGTGAGAAACTCTTGTAGAATTTATTTGTTGCCCTACGTAAAAGCCGCTTTAGTGGTCCTTTGGTTAATACTTTAAAACCATTTTCAAGGGCTATCATACCAAATAGTAAAATAGCTACCCCTGCAGCCACTTCCTTAAAATGGGGATTTAGCCAGAAAATAAAGGCGAGCAAGATGAAAATTAATGGAATAAATAGTCTCCTGAGCATTTATTTTTTTGGAGTAGTTACTGAAGTTGTATTTGATTTAAAACTCTATGACCTAAAAGAAAAGAGTGTCGTGAATTATACCTAAAAAATTTCCTTACTCTACCTCTACAGTCTGGAAAATAATTTTACACCTTAATATATACTTCCTCTACATATAAATCATAAATGATAGAATTACAGCTAATTAGATTTAGCGCATCTCTACAAGAGATGTACTGGTGAAAATGCGAAAGTAGACTAGATGCTATATTATTAAATACAGAATGTCTTTAATAAAGGTGAAATAGTAAAGTATAGTCTATTACCCTCGCTTCAGAAAACAAGCTGCCTGTTTATGTACTTGGAGATACTCGCAAAGAAGTATCAAGTTGCAATGTGTCAAATCATGAGCTATTTGAGTACATTGACTTTAATGATGTTGTCCAGTGTATTTCTGAAAAGTCTTAGCTTTAGATTCATTGATCATTATATCGAAGTGTACCTTTTTAAAAAGTGTGCATTATAAAAGTAAGACGTGCAGCTAATGAGGTCAAATCTCGTCTGTAGAAAAGTCGAAAACTCAAAATGAACAGTAATTACAAAGCATAGTCCCCGACTATGCTTTGCTGTATTATCTTCCTGATTATTTACCTATAAACCTTAGGTCGAACTCAGGTTATAAATCTTGAGCATCATTTTCAACTAATACCTCCTCATCCTCATCCTCTGTTTTGACTGTTGCATTAGAATCGCGCAGGAAGTCTGTATCGAGATAAAGCAGCTCTGTAGCTTTTACAAGATGCTTGGTAATTGATTTTGTAAGTGCGCTATCGTTTAATAGAGAAGAGGCCATTTGAGGACTAATAATCTTTTCACGGATTAATACGTCTACTTTACCATTAAAAAGTAAGTCATCCTTACTTTTCTTGAAAAGGAACTTGGTCAACTTAGCTCTACTGGCATCCACTTGTTCCGGAGTCATCTCAACCGTAATATCAGGATGTTTGTCAGAAGGTGTTTCCAATGACTGAATCTTCATTATTTCGCGAATAAGAGAAGAGATTTTCACCCGTAAAAGATTGTATTCCTTATTAATAAACTCATTGTCTGTTGTAGAAAACTTGTATATATTTTTCTGCAATTGTCTTACATCTTTAATAGCGTCAACAAAATAGCGATTGCCTTGTTTTATTTTGTAAATCTCCTTTATAAACTCCTTGTCATCTGATAACTCCTGTGCTTTACTGGCAAACTCAATTATTTTACCGTAGATATTCTTTACCCGATAAAAATAATTCTCAGAAATATCCGATTGACGTTTTAATTCGAGTTCTTTTTCGCTCAGTTCATCAACAAGTATTGCTTTTCGCTCTAACCCTAAACCCTCAACCAGGATATCTGATGCATTTTCAAAGAGGTTTTTGGATTCATTAATTAAAGCCGATCTGGCTGATTGTGTTGAGATAAGTGCAAGTTCAGATATAAACTTTGGTTCTTCCACCCTGGTTTCTTTCTGAACAATATATTTCTCAAGGAACCTCACCATTATTTTTACAAATGGTGATAATACAATTACACCAAGTAGATTAAACAAGGTGTGGAATATGGCAAATTGTGTTGTAAAGTCAGTTTCACTAACATTAAAAATGCCTGATATCCATTGAACTATCCAAACAAATTGATTTATCAGCACAACAGCTAAAAATGCTGTCATGAAATTAAATATAAGGTGTGCTGTTGCCAGTCTTTTACCAGGAGCATTGGTTCCCAGGGCACCCAGTATCGCTGTAATAGTTGTGCCCACATTAGCGCCAATAGCAAGTGCAAGTGCATTAAAATAACTCACCTGTCCGGCAGCAAGAGCAGTGAGAATCAATGCCATGGTTGCACTGCTTGATTGTAGAATTACAGTTATTAAAACACCTATACCTACAAAAATCAGAATTCCGACCCAGCCTTCAATAGCGTATTGCGACAGATCAATGCCTTCCTTATAGAGTTCAAATCCTTCCTTCATAAAATGGATTCCCAGGAAGAGAAACCCCATGCCGGCCAGCACGTTACCAACTGCCTTGAACGTGTTACTCTTTTGGAATAAAAACAATACACCAAAGACAATCATGGGCAAAGCCATGGCCGAAATGTTGATCTTTAATCCAAGGGAGGCAATCAACCAGGCAGTAGCTGTTGTTCCGAGGTTAGCACCAAAAATAATACCTATACCTTGTGATAAAGCCAGCAGTCCTGTACTAAGAAATGAAATGGTTATAACCGATATCATTGAACTTGACTGCAATATGGCCGTTGCCACCATGCCAACAGTAAAGCTCTTATAAAACCGATTAGTTGCGTTCTGCAAAAGCCTTTTAAAGGGTCCTTCAGTAAGTGACTTAAAGCCCTTTTCCAGAGCAATCATGCCAAAAAGCAGTATAGCTACTCCTGCCGAGACTTCCTTGAAGTGCGGATTAACCCAAAATGCAACCGCTAAGAGAATAACAACCAGTAGAAAGATAATTCTCCTTGACAGCATACTTATGATCTGTTATGTTGAAAATATAACGATCAAAATGCTAATAATCAAATATTTATGGAGCTAGTTTATTATATCCGTTTTCTTGTCCATTAAAAATCCAATTCCCTTTTCATTGATGGCATTGTTTAGCTCCTTCAAAGACTCATTTAGCACCTGGTTTAGAGCTTCAAGCTCAACATCAAGTTCCTTGCTCACCTGTTCCTTAAATTCAACAGCCTGATCTGTTGGAGGAAAATCTCCTCTTTGCTGATCTGCAAGCAAGAATGCCAGTCGATTGTTAATTCGGATGCCATAGTTTAATGGGTCCTGGTAACTTTGGTTCTTTGTCATATGGATACTATTCTCAATCACGGTAATTTCTTCTTCCAGTTTCTTTGATTGCATAATAATATCCTGGTATTCAGGATTGCCACGTAGCTGTTCGTTTAGATAGGTTAGCTTGCTTTTCAACTTACGGATGTCGATAATGGCCTGATTGGCATCGCTTACCTTATCCCTTACACTAATAAGAAAGTCAAATTGTTTTTGATAATCTTGCTGAGTGTTAGGTAAACGAGGATCCTTTATAATCGTAAATTCCTGTTCTATTGATTGCTCATTAACCCAAAGCCTGGCTCTGTAAGTGCCCGGAACTGCTTTGGGCCCACGGTTAGGTGAGGAATATAGAACCATACCTTTAAACTCGGTAAATCCAGGATAACGCATATCCCATACAAAATTGTTGCCGCCCGATTTAGCCTTTAACGATTCTCCTCTTTTCTTCGATTTGTTGCTGTAAGTCCTGATTACACCGCCATCCATTTCCAGTATTTCCAGCTTGACTACATCTTTTTCATTAACCTCTTTAATGAAGAAGTTGAATATTACACCTGAAGGATGATTGGTGCCCTGCAATTTTGAGTTTCCTCTACCCCATCCTCCCTGGCTCATTCTGTATGAATCCTTTGGTTTAAACAGGAATAAATTGCTTTTAGCCACATTGTCATTTAACTGGTGAAGTGGTGTAAGGTCGTCAATCAGCCAGAAACTGCGACCATGAGTAGCTGCTATCAGGTTGTTATCCCTCACATGCAAATCCCGTATGCTGGTTATTGGCAGATTAAGCTGGAAGGGTTGCCAATTGCTACCATTATCGAAAGACACATACATGCCCCACTCGGTACCTGCATAAAGCAACCCTTTACGAGTTTTGTCGGTTCTGATAGCACGTGTATAATGACTCCCATCAATGCCATTGGTTATCAATTGCCAGGTTTTGCCATAGTCTTCGGTTTTGTATAGATACGGAGTATAATCGCCAAATTTATAAGATGTTGCAGCCAGATATGCGCCTCCTTTAACGAATGGATTAACATCAATACAGTTCATCATATTTAATTCCGGTGACATGCCGGCCGGAGGTGTTACATTCTCCCAGTTTTTGCCACCATCGCGCGTTACATGCACGAGGCCGTCATCACTTCCAACCCAGATCACTCCTTCTTCCTGTTCTGATTCTGCTATTGCAAAAATGTTTGAATAGAACTCAGCACCTGTATTATCCTGCGTAATCGGGCCTCCAGAAGAATAAAGTGTTTCGGGTTTAGCTCTCGTTAAATCAGGAGATATTACCTCCCAACTTTGTCCTTCATTATAGGTTACATGCAGGTAATTGGAACCAGCGTATAGTTTGTCACTATTATGGGGGCTAAAATAGACCGGGAAGTTCCAGTTGAAGCGGTATTTCATCACTTCTACTCCAGATCCTGCCGGATTGTCGGGCCACACATTGGTAGAACGTGTTTGTCCTGTACTGTGATCCTCTCTCATCATATAACCTTTAAATGTGCCTCCGTACACTATATCCGGATTGTCCGGATCTGGTGCGAGGTGCGCACTTTCTCCTCCGGCAGTAGGCTCCCAATCTCTTTCTGAAATTCTATTACCTGAGGTTCTATGATAAATTCTAACCGTTGAATTATCCTGTTGTGCACCATAAATACGATAAGGGAATACATTATCAGTAGTAACCCTGTAAAATTGCGCTGTGGGCTGGTTATGGTAGGTAGTCCAGTTTGCACCACCATCATTTGATACCTGTGCTCCCCCATCATCAGCAATAATCATTCTTTGGTTATCCAGTGGGTCTATCCAGAGATCATGATGATCTCCGTGCGGTGCATATTTTAATTCAAACGTTTTACCGCCATCTCGTGAAACACCGTATGCTACATTCATCACATATACAACATCTTCATTTTGAGTGTCTGCAGTAACGCGGTTGTAATACCATGCTCTTTGGCGTAATGAACGATTTTTATTGATCAGTTTCCATGTTTTGCCGGCATCGTCACTCCTGAATATTCCTCCATTTTTTGCTTCTATAGCTGCCCAGATTCGGTTTGAATTTAATGGGGATACGGCAAGCCCTACAATACCTATAGTTTCTTTTGGCAATCCTGCATTTGTTGTAATTTCTGCCCAATTATCACCACTGTCAGTACTTTTAAATATTTTGCTGTCAGGGCCACCACTGTCCATTCTGTAACCATTACGTTTCATTTGCCAGGTAGCGGCATACATGATACGCGGATTATTAGGATCAAGCACCAGATCACCTGCGCCTGCTTTATCACTTACATACAGAATTCGCTCCCAGTTTTTACCACCATCAGTCGATTTATATACACCTCGCATATCATTTGGCTTCCATAAGTTGCCTATGGCAGCAACATAAACGATATCAGGATTGGTTGGATGAATTCTGATTCTTGATATATGTTCACTATTCCTTAGGCCTAAAAACTGCCAGGTGGTACCGGCATCTGTTGATCTCCATACACCGCGTCCTGAGGAAACATTTCCACGAAGTGTTTGCTCACCTTCGCCCACATAAATTACATTTGGATCTGACTCTGATACAGCAACAGCTCCAATCGAACCGCCAAAATAACCATCCGAGATGCATTCCCAGGTGTTACCTGCATCTGTAGTACGCCAAACACCACCTCCTGCGGTACCCATATAATACAGGTTTCTGTTACCTGCAACACCTGTAACTGTACCTGCTCGTCCACCTCTAAAAGGGCCAATACTGCGCCATTGAATACCATTATAGAGTTCCTGGTTATAGCTAACAGTTGCTTGTTGGCTTGATTTTTTGCTTCTTTTTCGCTGAGCATCACTATCTAATGTAATAAAGAATGCTATGAGCGTTAGTGCCAGAATTAGTTTAGGTGTTTTCATCGTGTTAATTCTTAATTAAGCGATGAAGGTAATAATCGTATTAAGCAACCCCAAACCGTTGATGGAATTCTCATAGAAAAAGGGCTCATGCTAAAGCAAGGGCCCTTTTTCTATATCAACTAATAAAATATATCTTACTTCAAATCATCGATAACAGGTAGTGTGCCTGGTGTATAAGGCGCTCCAGCCTTAATTAAAGCACTATTCAACGCATTCATATCCTGTTCAATAATAGCCTTAACTTGCTCAAGAAGTGGTTTAAATTCCTCCAGAGCAATATTATAAGAATCTACATGTGTTTTAGTTGGTCCCGAAGTTGTGTTGATCGTACCCCAGCTGGCATTACCAATTCTACTTCTTACAGATGGCGGTGTATCAATATCAAGACGTGAAGCAGTGCGATCGCCATTTAGTTTTAATTCAATCTTCTGTATTTTCTTTTCTATCGCTAGCACATCCTTAAACAATTGTTCATTGTCTTCAAGCTGCATTAAAGCAACTTTAATATGCCTGATCTGATTCTTGACCTCACCCAGAGCCCTTCCGGTTCCGGATATCCTTCCACTCAGCTTTTCTACCTTGAACTGAAACTCCGCAAGTTTCCTTAAATCATCAGCAGGTAATACCTTATTATTCAGTGATTTAACCTTAAACGATTGAGGCTCACCAATAGCTGTCTTAGTGCCATTCTCATGCTTATACATAGTTACTGTATAGGCGCCCGGGAATACTTTTGGACCGATTGTAACACCGCCCCATGGATTATAAAATGATGGTTTTGAAAAAGAAACAGGATCTTTAGGTGCGTAGCGCATGTCCCATTTAAAACGGTTTACCCCTTTGCTGAACTTTTTCTTTACCCTTCGAACAATCTGACCGTTTTCATCCTTTATTTCAAAAAGAAGGTATGAATCCAGTTCTTCTTGTTCTGCTTTCAAATCATCATAGCTTGGATAAGCTACGTTTTTTCCATCCTTATTTAGTTTTTTCTCGGTTTTTTTGCGCTTATCCTTTAGTGATTCTACTTTATCTTTAATATAGTAGGTGATTAATGCTTCTGATCCAAGATTCTCTCCCATATAGAAACCATCACCCTGAAAGGCTTTATTCGGTAATCCGTATGGAAAGCTTAATTGAAACTGCCATGCATCCCTTACGCTAAACAGTGACCCTTCTTGTTTAAGACTGTTTTCGCTTATATTACGTAATGATGAATAATCGTCCAGCACATAAAATCCCCTGCCAAATGTGCCTAATACCAGATCATTTTCTCTTTTTTGAATGTCGATATCTCTAACTGCAATAGTTGGAACTCCAGCCTTCAGTTGTTTCCAGCTCTTTCCGCCATTATTGGTAAAGAATACTCCAAATTCTGTTCCCACGAACAGTAAATTAGGATCTACATGATCTTCTGCAATAGCAAAACTATGGCCTCTGTCAGGCAGGTTGGCAGTAATTGACTTCCAGGTTGCTCCCTTATCAGAGCTTTTATAGACATAAGGCTTGAAATTACCCCTCTTGTGGTCGTTAAAGCATGCATAGATTACATTTTTGTTATGTTGTGAGGGTAATACCATATTAACGTAGGTGTTAAGTGGAACACCACTAAATGAGCTAGTTTTTCTCCAACTCTGACCACCATTTTCTGTAATCTGGATTAATCCGTCATCTGTACCTATTATTATAAGGTTTTCATCCAGAGGGGATTCGTCCATTGCTACAATGGTTCCATATTGAGAGGTAGAACCATTTTTCATTACAGCATCCATTCCCCAAATTCGACCCATTACAGGTAATTTATTACGATCTATTTGTGCAGTGATATCATCACTTATTACTTCCCAACTATTCCCATAATTATCAGTTCTAAAGACCTTGTTGGCAGCAAAATATACCCTGCCTGTCTTATGTTTGCTAATAACCAGGGGTGCATCCCAGTTCCAACGATAGCTATTCTCATCTTTTCTTGGTTGTGGTTGAATTAAGAGTTCTTC
>JBDLIU010000054.1:0-20375 GCA_039714715.1 Bacteroidota bacterium | reverse complement strand
TCCATGGGTGGCCCACCGGGTGTGCCCAATACCTATTGTGCTTATTAAAGATTTGCCATCAAGCAATCCTTCAAGTTCAGAAACTTTTCCTTTTCTTTTATAAACATTAAGACCACCATTGAGCAAGCTTATCCCTGCACTATCATATCCTCGATACTCTAGTCGTTTTAATCCATTAATGATAATCGAAGCCGCATTTTGATGCCCAACATAGGCTACAATTCCACACATAGCAATATGTTTTACCGTTGTTATTCCTGTATTTCAGGAATCGTATAATATATCTTTAAGCGTATGCTATCCTTAGGTAAAGACATTGGCGAGGTAAGTACATGGCTGGGTGACATTTCCGGATAAAGCACACTGCTCTCCCCAAAAAACAGCACCTGCAATTTTTCTTCTAAAAACGGTTCGGTTTCTGAATAAAACTTGTCTCGATAATAGTTTTGTAAGAAGAAAGTCAGATTAACCTTGTAAGTGCTAAGGTCTGTTGCTGTGTCTGTTTCTATCTTTGAATTTTGAGGAAACCTATAATATCCGGGTGTTGTAACCTGTTCTTCATTTTGAAGCATTATAAAATTTTGTCCGGCAAGAGCTGTATCCAATCTCCCGGTTTCATCCACAACTGGCCACGTATTTAGCTCATCGGTAAAATAGGTTTGTATAAATTGAGGATTCTTAAGATCACTGTTATATTCCGTCACCCCGCCAAACGACACTATCGCTTTATTAATGATCATGTGTCTGTCTTTTAATGTGTCTGTCAGGTCAAGAAATGGAGTAAGATCGCCATGAATACCAATCATAGTCCCAAACTGCATATACCTGTAATCATCTGCAGGGAAAAAGAAGGAATTATCTGGTGTCAACCCTGCCAGTGATGTACCTGTAAGATCCGAATGTATGTGATGAAAACCTATCGGGCTCAATCGCATTTCATACTCTCTCTTTACTGGTGTACCATCACTGTTAAATTCGTTATAGTTTAACCTGAACACAACACGATCCCTGTTGATATGGATAATATTATAGTTAACTGTTGTAGGCACAAAAGCCACCCCTTTAAAGTACTCATTAAAAGTTGTATCGCTATCAAACACCGTATTATTATCCTGATCTTTTAGCAACCAGAACAAGGTTTCTCCAACATCATAATCTAAAGTAAGTGTATAAGTAGAATCCGTCTGTAAAGTATCATTTACCATGGGGATAAAGTCCCATGTTGCCAACGGACTTGCTTCCATAGCTAATTCATCGACCCTTGTATAATCAATAGAAGGATCAAGAAATTCATCCAGTTTATAGATATCAATAATCTGTTTGTAATTGCTTTGAAGCTCTTCGCCCTCCACCCCTGAAAATGCAATCTCCATTTCAAATGACACAAATTCGGCATCACTTTCCACAGTAATTTCGGGCTGAAGCGAAAGCCAGGAGTATGATTTTGACGTTATTTGTCCAAAGTCATTATTAAAATATTCTCCTGCCTGAATAGAATAGCTGCCTCTTGTCTTACGAGGATCAAATTGTACAACCGATGTAGGAAGCACGGTTTCATAATAATGGGTAGAAATTACACCATTTTCTTCATTAATCTCCAAACCTATTTCACCAGGTTTTTCACAAGAAATTATTAAGATGGAGCTCAGCAGAACCACTGCCAAAGGTCCGAATTTCTTAACCAACAAGTTCATTATATAATTCGAAATAAGAGTCTGTAAAGTTTTCAGTTTTTTCAATTGTGTCTACTTTTTTACTTTCTTCGATATCTTCGAAGAGTGAAGCATGACTTTCACCTAAACCTTCATTGGCTTTGATTACTGCATCAGAATATTCAATTCCTAACCTGATGAAGCCCTCATAATCCAAAGTTTTAAGTGTGCTTAACATATCATCTTCTATATCAAGCATCTTGACCTTTTCAAGTAAGTCACCTTTAAACTTATACGAAAACTTATTATCATATATTGTGAATACTGTCTTAGTATTCATAAAAAGAGGATCGTTTCTATAGGTTGTTTTTATATACAACGGAATCAGGCTTGCCATCCAGTCATTAGCATGCACTATGTCTGGTGCCCAGCCCAGCTTCTTCACTGTTTCTAAAACACCCTTGCAGAAAAATATGGCACGTTCATCGTTATCAGAATAAAATTTCTCATCCTGATCATGAAAGACTGATTTCCTGTGGAAATAATCTTCATTATCGATAAAATATACCTGGAGTTTAGCGCTTGGTACCGAAGCAACTTTAATTATTAAAGGTTTCTCTTCGTTACCAACAGTGATATTAATTCCTGAAAGTCTTACTACTTCATGTAACCTGTTCTTTCTCTCGTTAATTAATCCAAATCTTGGCACTAATATTCTAATCTCCATCCCTTTTTCCTGCATCGCCTGTGGAAGCGAGCGGACAAAATCAGCAACTTCAGAAGTTTGTAAAAAAGGATTTATTTCGCTTGCAACATACAAGATTCGTAGTTTCGACATAAAATTTTATTTTATTACATAAGAATGGCGTACAAAGGTAGTTAAAATAATGCCCGAATCCATGTTTTGTTATTGAAAAACGTACTTTTGCGACCTCAAATTGACCGCGTAGGACATTTTATGAGAGTAATTAGTGACATTATTTCTATTCGCACCGCTATAAAAAATCTACTTTCAGACAACAAATCTGTTGGTCTGGTTCCCACTATGGGAGCCTTGCACGAAGGGCATCTTAGCCTGGTGAAGGAATCTGTTAAAACTAATGATTATACGGTTGCTACCATATTTGTCAATCCCTTACAGTTTAATAATCCGGAAGACTTAGACAACTATCCTGTATCTATAGACGATGATTTAAGGTTGCTTGAGGCCTATGGTTGTAATCTGATTTTTGTTCCTTCTAAAGAAGTAATGTATAAGGTTAATCCTGTTACGAGCATCTCATTAGGCTATCTCGAAGAAACTATGGAGGGGAAACATCGCCCGGGTCATTTTCAGGGGGTTGCACTTGTAGTGTTGAAACTTTTCAATATTCTAAATCCTACCGTAGCATACTTTGGCCAGAAAGATTTACAGCAATATAGGATCATTGAGAAAATGGTACAGGATATCTCTTTGGATATTCAGTTGAGGATGATTCCCACAGTGCGAGAAGATTCCGGATTAGCCATGTCGTCAAGGAACAGAAGGCTAACTGATCGGAGCAGAAAAACTGCGGCAGAGATTTATCGGGCTTTAGCATTGACTTCAGATGCAATCAAACATCGTGATTCAATAGAGGTTAGCCTGGGGAAAGCGCTGGATCATATCAGTAACCATCCTGATATCCAGATCGAATATCTGGAATTAGTGAAACTGGAAGATTTAATGCCCGTTAAAAGCCTAAGTGAATCTGATCAATTAGCTTTGTGCTTTGCAGGGTATGTAGATAATATTAGATTAATTGATAATTTGATAATAGACTTGAAGGAATGAGGATAGAGGTGATGAAATCGAAAATTCACCGGGTAAAGATTACCCAGGCTGAATTACATTATGTGGGGAGTATTACTATTGATGAAGACCTGATGGACGCTGCTGATATTGTGGAAAATGAAAAAGTCCAAATTGTGAATATCAATAATGGAGAGCGCCTTGAAACTTATGTAATTAAAGGAGAGCGAGGAACAGGAGAAATATGCCTGAACGGTCCTGCGGCCAGAAAGGCACAGGTGGGTGATATAATTATCATTATTTCTTATGGTAGTATAGAGAAAGATGAAGCAAAAGCACATAAGCCGATTGTTATCTTCCCTGACACTAATAATAAACTAACTGAATAGAATTTTGAAGAAGAAAGCAGTTTCATTATTAAAGTACCTTCTGAGCCTATTCATTGCGGTTTCGCTGCTCTATTATGTTTTTCATGATTGGGATTTCAGTGATATCATGAACCGCTTTGAGCAGGTAAATTACTGGTGGGTGATGCTTTCTGTTTTACTCTCAATTGTAAGCCATGTATTTAGGGCGTACCGATGGAACATATTGTTGGAACCTCTTGGTTACAAAGGGTTATCAACCTACAGAACTTTTAAAGCGGTTATGATTGGTTACTTTACCAATCTTTTTGCACCACGATTAGGAGAAGTAACCCGTTGTGGCGTTCTTAAACGTACAGATAATGTCAGTATGTCAGCTTCTTTTGGCACTGTAGTAGCTGATAGACTGATTGATTTTCTCACTTTATTGACAGTAATCCTTCTTGGTCTAATCATTGAATTTGATCGTTTAAACACATTTTTTCTCGATTTTATCAATGAGAAATTCGAAGGCATTGAGCTCACAACCACCAAAATGGGTGTCATAACACTTATTGGATTCATTTTTGTTGTTGGTCTTGCTGCCTTGTGGTGGTTTAGAGAAAGAATTAAGAGAAAACCATTATACTACAAGATACGTTCTTTCATCAGGGAATTGGTGAGTGGTTTTACCAGCGTGCTCAGATTAGAGAGGAGGCTGGGATTCTGGGTTTCATCAATATCCATCTGGGTGCTGTATTATTTAATGGCATTAGTGTTGTTTTATTCGGTTGAAAGTACACAGGATCTTGGATTGGCGGCAGGCCTTTCCATTTTGATAATGGGTGGTTTGGGTATGTCGGCTCCTGTGCAGGGAGGTTTTGGAACATACCATATTTTAGTTGGCTCAATTTTGTTAACTTATGGTATTGCTGAAAAAGACGGCTACTTCTTTGCCACACTGATTCATACATCACAAACCATTATGGTTTTAATTATTGGTGGAATAAGTTTATTGCTTACTTTGCCAAATAGTAAAAAAATTGATAACAACTAATATTAATAAGTTATGGGAATTTTAGTAATCATTATTGTTTTTGCGATTATAAGCTTCGCTGTAAACCAAAGATTAAAAAACAAATTCAAAAAATATTCAAAAGAACCTTTACGATCTGGTCTCTCCGGCAGGGATGTTGCAGAAAAAATGTTACACGATAATGGTATCTATGATGTTCAGGTAGTAAGCGTACAGGGCCATCTTTCTGACCATTACAATCCTACTAATAAAACGGTTAATCTAAGCCAGGAAGTATATCACGGTCGTTCCATTGCTGCGGCTGCTGTGGCATCACACGAATGTGGTCATGCTGTACAACACGCAAAAGCATACGGCATGCTTCAATTACGTACCGCCTTAGTGCCTTTGCAGTCAATAAGTGGAAAGATTATGAACTTCCTTTTTCTGGCTATGATCTTTGGAGGATCATTCCTGTACAGTACATTTCCAATGGATGGAATATTGCTCATAATAATTGCAGCCTATGCTGTGTTCACCTTGTTTGCATTTATTACCCTGCCCGTTGAATTTGATGCCAGTAACAGGGCATTGGCCTGGATTGACGCTAAAGGAATTGTTTCCAGCCAGGAGCACGAAGGAGCTAAAGATGCGCTTAAGTGGGCTGCCATGACTTATGTGGTTGCTGCCATTGCTTCGCTTGTTACGTTGTTGTACTATATCATGGCATTCCTGGGAGCAAGAGATTAATCCTAAGCAGGTAATATTAAACTGTTGTCTTAATTCTCTGTTTTTCAATTTTTTGTCAACGAATAATTATTCTCATTTGAGTTAGAGAATAACCTTCTGAAAAAAAATTGAATAAACGGGTTTTATTAGTTCAGTGAAGTAATTTTTTCGAGGTAAATTCGCAATAGAATTTAATCTTATTACACTATGGATTTTACTTTTACTGAAGAACAATTAGCAGTTAAAGAAGCTGCCAGAGATTTTGCAGAATTAGAGCTCCTTCCTGGAGTAATAGAAAGAGACGAAAAAGAGGAATTCCCTGCTGAACAGGTTAAAAAAATGGGAGAAATGGGCTTCCTCGGTATGATGGTTAGCCCTGAGTATGGCGGTGGCGGAATGGATACCGTCTCCTACGTGCTTGCCATGGAGGAAATCTGCAAAGTTGATGCTTCGTGTGGTGTAATAATGTCTGTTAACAATTCGCTAGTTTGCTGGGGATTGGAAAAATATGGCACCGAAGAACAAAAACAGAAATATTTAGTACCGCTTGCTACCGGTGAGGTTATTGGTGCTTTCTGCCTAAGCGAACCCGAGGCTGGCTCTGATGCCACATCGCAACATACAACCGCTGAAGATAAAGGCGATTACTACCTGCTAAATGGAACCAAAAACTGGATAACAAATGGTAAATCTGCCAGCGTGCATATTGTTTTTGCCCAAACAGATAGAGCCAAAGGTCATAGGGGGATAAATGCCTTTATTGTCGAAAAAGGAATGGAAGGATTTGTAGTTGGGAAAAAAGAACAAAAACTGGGTATAAGAGGGTCTGATACAACATCGTTGATGTTTACCGATATGAAGGTACCTAAGGAGAACCGAATTGGTGATGATGGCTTTGGATTTAAGCTTGCTATGCAGGTCTTGAATGGTGGCAGAATTGGCATCGCTGCCCAGGCGTTAGGTATTGCCAGTGGCGCATTGGAACTTGCCTTAAAATATTCCAAAGAACGCAAAGCCTTCGGAGTTGAAATATCCAAACATCAGGGCATTCAGTTTAAGCTCACAGATATGGCCACAGCAATCGAAGCATCCAAACTGCTCGTTCTGCAGGCAGCAGCATTAAAAGACAAGAAAGAAGATTTCACCAAAGCCAGTGCTATGGCTAAATTATTTGCTTCTCAAACGGCAATGGATGTTACCTCCGAAGCAATTCAGATTCATGGAGGATATGGCTATGTAAAAGAGTATCATGTTGAAAGAATGCTCCGGGATGCCAAGATCACCCAGATATATGAAGGGACCTCTGAGATTCAAAAAATTGTTATCTCCCGGGAATTATTGAAATAGGGAAATAGGTTATTTCTTAGTTTAGTACAAATTTTTTCAAAAATTTCTTTTACTATCGATATGAGATAGTTAGATTTGTTTAAGATATTCTTGCATTATAGGCAACTAACCTCATTTTAGCAAATCATGGAAGATTACAATAAGATCATAGAATCGCTTGGCGTTAGATTTATTAAATCTAAAGAAATAAAGGTTGTACAACCCGTAATTGTAGAAAACTTTTACGATGTTGAAAACACAGTAATGTTGGTTACCCACGGATCTGTCGGGTTTGGCTCTGAGGGTAGAGAAATATTTGCAGAAAAAGGAGATGTGCTATTTGTCCCCGGGGGGAAGAACACTCGTTTATCTTATGGTTCTTCTGCTAATATAAATCTCTCAAATGATGAGTTTCTGTCTCGCAGAGACCTTTATATTAAAACTAATGAAAGTGGCGAATTAAAAGATAGTGACAGTTATAGCATTGTAACTTTTGAGGCAAAGGTGTTTAATTCTGTTAATTTCTTTGCATCGCTAGATATTGAACCTTTTGTAGTCAAAAACGCTACGGTAAATTATATCATTGAACAGATAGTCAATGAATCGGGTTCTGACTTTCCGGGAAAAGTAAGAGTTATAAAGCTTGAAACAGAGCGTCTTGTAATAGAAGTCATTCGTCATGTAATTTCAAACAACCTGTTTGTAGAACAACTGGCAACCAATAGCACCTATTTTAAGGATCCTAGATTGATTGACATTTTCAATTTTATCAAGGAAAACTTAACTGGCGATCTTTCCAATAAAGTATTAGCAAATGTTGCCAATGTTTCAGAAGATTATGTGGGGCAATATTTCAAGATGCTCACGGGAATAAATCCTCAAGATTATATTGAATACCAGCGTATGGAGGAGGCTGTTAACCTGTTACGTACATCCAAGAAAAGTATTCGCGATATTGGCCAGGAAGTTGGCTATAAGGATACAGCCTATTTCTGTCGCAGGTTTAAAATGATGTTTGGAATACCTGCCGGAAAGATGAGGAGGCGTGAGTCTCTAATGGATGTTTAATCCATAATAGCAATTAAATTTAATTTTGCTTTTTAGTAAGGCTATTCATAGCTCTTACTGCACCCGCTATTTCTTTTATCGCTTGCGGATTCTTTTCAGCAGCATTTCCCACTACTATTACATCGGCCCCGGCTTCTAAAGCGGCATAGGCTGAATCAAAAGATCGAATGCCTCCGCCAACAATTAGTGGTAATGATATTGTATTGCGTACAGCTGATATCATCTCAATTCTAATCGGTTCAGAAGCACCACTTCCTGCATCCATATAAATTGCTTTTTTGCCCATTAGCTCTCCTGCCAATGAGGTAGCTGTTGCAATATCCGTTTTGTGATATGGGATTGGCCTTGTGTTACTCATATACGAAGCACTGGAGGTTTCGCCAATTAATAAGTAACCTGTTGGGATAACTTCAAGTCCTAGTTTCTTTATTAGTGGTGCCGCAGCTACTTGTTTGCTGATCAGAAATTCGGGGTTTCTACCCGATATTAAAGAAAGAAACAAAATACCATCTGCATGTTTCGAAATCTGGTTTAATCCTCCAGGGAAAAGTATAACGGGTAGTTGCGTGAATGATTTAATTCCTTTTACAACCT
This sequence comes from Bacteroidota bacterium, assembly GCA_039714715.1. Lineage (GTDB taxonomy): Bacteria > Bacteroidota > Bacteroidia > Cytophagales > Cyclobacteriaceae > S012-113. The sequence continues at coordinate 11,876 of JBDLIU010000054.1, read as the reverse complement.
CATCTATCACATTGTGTGTAACAAGGCTGCCGCCAACAAAAATGAAGTCTATTCCGGCCTCTTCTGCAGTGTTTACTACAGCAGCAATTTCTTCGGCCCTGTGGGTGTTCTCAGGATCGATGAGCAAAGCGAGACATTTTGTGTCCCTATTAAACATCTGCTTTTTTGTTTTCTTCCAGATAATCAATCAGCATTGTCTTTACTTTTTTCAAAAGAATCATGCTGCCTTGTTGTAAGGCCAGGGCCAATAGAGGTAGTAATATCTTTGTAAGCGTGGCATACTTTTCCTCTTCTTTTTTCTTCTTTTTTGTTCGCAGTTGAGCATCAAGGTATCTGTCAAGAATTGTATAACCAACATACAGCACGCCTCCTATCACTGCCATGTTCTTCCCGAAAGTAACAATCCTGTCAGAAGAAATGCTTATTTCGTTATACAGGTTAGTCTGATACTTCCTGGAAGCCTCCTTTAGCTCTGTTTTTTTCTTGATTTTAGTCGCCTCTCTATTCATCCTCCTCACTCGTTTCTTCTGTATCAATAAGACCCGACTCTATCTTCTGCTGAAGCCATACATGGGCTTTCAGAATTATGATCAGGATAAAAACAACCAGATAAAATCCTGTTACTATAACATAACCCATGTAAGTGCTTTCCATAAGACTATTAATCCATGTGGCCGCAGAAATGCTAAGGAAGATAATTATCATCACCAACAAGAATGCCAACACAACGCCTGCTATGATCCTGGCACCAATCTTTGCAACCTCTTCCTTCATTTCAATCTTAGCCAGCTCAATCCTGGTTTCAATTAATCCGGTGAGATTATCAATTATTGCGTCTAACCGTAAAAACTTAAATAATTTGCCCTTTTCTTTCTTTTCCATAGGTTCCAACAGCTAAATTACTCCGAAAAACTGTATTGCAATAGCTACTACCCCTGCTTTCATGCAATAAATCAATAAATGGAGGATAGTTTTAAGCTTTATCCAAATACAAATTCTGGCAATTTCGTTCCTTTGTATTATGCGAAACATAAGTCCAACAAGTACCACTGCCTGGAAAAACCTTGAGAAGTATTTTGATCAAGTTAGGCATAATACCATTGTAGAAGAGTTTAAAAACAATCCTGACAGGTTTAAACAATATTCCATAGCCTGGAATGACTTTTTAGTTGATTATTCAAAAAACAGAATTGACGCTGAGTCATTGAAATTGCTCATTCAGCTTGCTGAAGAAATTGATTTAAAATCTTCGATTGAAGCCATGTTCTCGGGCGAGAAAATCAACATAACAGAAAAAAGGGCCGTATTGCACATTGCACTTAGAAACAGGTCAAATGAGCCCATTAATGTAGATGGAAATGATGTAATGCCTGCCGTGAACCATGAGCTGGCTAAAATGAAAGCATTTAGTAACAAGGTACATTCAGGAGAATGGAAAGGGTATACGGGCAGGGAAATCAAACAAATTGTAAACATAGGAATTGGTGGCTCAGATCTTGGTCCTGTTATGGTTACGGAAGCATTAAAACCTTATTGGGTTGATGGCATAGAAACTTATTTTGTTTCTAATGTAGATGGTACTCATATTGCAGAAACTTTGAAAAAAGTTGATCCTGAAACAACCCTGTTCCTGATAGCCTCTAAGACATTTACCACCCAGGAAACTATGACCAACGCCCACTCAGCAAGAGAATGGCTGGTCGATAAATTGGGTAGTGACTCTGCTGTTGCCAATCATTTTGTGGCGCTATCTACCAACGCTGAAGCTGTTTCTGCATTTGGTATCGATCCTAATAATATGTTCGAATTCTGGGATTGGGTTGGGGGACGATATTCTCTTTGGTCGGCCATTGGATTATCAATTGCTCTTACAATAGGGTATGACCAATTTGAAGAATTGCTATTGGGTGCCCATGAAATGGATAAACATTTCAAAGAAACTGCATTTGAAGAAAATATTCCTGTAATCCTGGCATTATTAGGTGTTTGGTATAATAATTTCTATGGTTTTGAAACAGAGACCATCCTGCCATATGACCAGTATTTACATCGATTTGCTGCCTATTTTCAGCAGGGCAATATGGAAAGTAATGGAAAATATGTTGACAGATCCGGCAACAAAACAAATTATCAAACAGGCCCGGTTGTGTGGGGTGAACCGGGCACTAATGGACAGCATGCTTTCTACCAGCTGATTCATCAGGGTACCAAAGTAATTCCCTGTGACTTCATAGCCCCGGCTATCAGTCATAATGCTATCGGAGACCATCATGAAAAGTTGCTCTCTAACTTTTTTGCTCAAACCGAAGCACTGATGAAAGGAAAAAGTGAAAATGAAGCAAGAGCTGAGCTGGTAGAGCAAGGCAAGGCAGAAAATGAAATTGACAAATTAGTGCCCTTTAAAACTTTTGAAGGTAACCGTCCTACCAACTCCATTTTGGTGAAACAAATTACGCCCAAAACTCTGGGTAGTTTAATTGCCATGTATGAGCATAAGATTTTTGTTCAGGGTGTTATCTGGAACATCAATAGCTTTGACCAGTGGGGAGTAGAGTTGGGTAAACAACTGGCCAATAAAATTCTACCCGAATTAACTAATGAAACCATCATTAATTCCCACGATTCATCAACCAACGGACTTATCAATACGTATAAAAATATGAGAACCTGACTGACATGAAACCTTTATATCCCTTAAAATTCAAACCTATCCTTAAATCAACCCTCTGGGGAGGAACAAGATTAGGAGAGGTTTTAAACAAGCCAATTGGTAATGATGAAAATGTGGGTGAATCGTGGGAGGTCTCGGGGGTTGATGGAAACATATCGGTAGTAGCAGAAGGCGAACTGAAAGGAGAATCCCTGGTAGATTTGATCAACACCTATGAGGGTGAATTTCTTGGTCATAAGGTTTTTAAAAAGTTTGGCAACCAATTTCCTCTTTTGGTTAAGTTCATTGACGCCAACCAGGATTTATCGATCCAGGTACACCCTAATGATGAGTTGGCAAAGAAAAGACATAACAGTTTTGGTAAAACTGAAATGTGGTATGTTGTAGATAGTGAAAAGGGCGCCACATTGATCTCGGGATTTAATAAGCAAACCAATAAAGAAGAATATCTTGAATATTTTAACTCGGGTAAACTTTTAGAAATACTCAATAGGGTTGAAGTTGATAACGATGATGTCTTTTATCTTCCTTCGGGCAGGGTACACACCATCGGCAAGGGCCTGTTGATAGCGGAAATTCAGCAAACATCCGATATTACTTATCGTATTTACGATTTTGACAGGGTTGACAAAGACGGTAATTCGCGAGAACTACACGTTGAACAGGCGCTGGATGCCATCGATTTTAACTATTACGATGACATCAAAACTCCTTACGATCGCATTGCTAAGGAAAGCATTTTAGCAGATTGCAATTATTTTATTACTAACAGGCTTGTTATTAAAGAACCAGTTTTTAGAAATTACCAGGCAAATGATTCTTTTGCAATCCTGATGGTTTTAGAAGGTTCCGGCAAACTATGGAGTAATGATATCCAATATGATTTTAATCTTGGGGACACCTACCTAATACCTGCATCATTTGATGGTGTTGAAATTATACCAGAAACAGGCTTGAAATTATTAGAGATCTACCTTCCTTATTAAACGTCTAATAACTCGGTTATATTAATCTGATCAATATAGAAATTGATTCTTGAACTGTTGTAATCAAGTTCTTGTATTTTATGGATCCTGTCAAATTTGTGATTGTAAAACACCTCAACATATTTATCTCCCAACAGGTAGAGGTTGACCTTGTACTTGTAATATCGAATAGCCATCATAAATTCGCCTTCCAGGTAAAGAATGCGACATTGCTCTGGTATGGATATTTCAAAAAAGGTATCCGGTAAGGTCATATTATGAAATTAAGTTTTTTATCATTTAGTTCAAAGTGAATACCTTTTGAATCAGTAGAAGTAACCTGTTATTGTTGAATTAGTGCAATCAGTTATTGGTTAATTGTTATCAGTATTGACAACCATTAACTGATAACTGTTCTTAGAAGGCATCCTCAAAATGATCGAGTGTTGGCTCAGGGCCATCCCACACAATGGCGATGATATCAAACCGTAGTTGTCCTTGCCAGGCTGTTTTTTCAACGTATTCCTCTGCAACCTGCCATATCCTTTCCTGTTGGGCATCGGTAACAAATTCCTCCGGGTAACCATAAGTGTTGTCTTTCCTTGTTTTAACCTCAACAAAAACAAGTGTGTTATCAATTTGAGCAATAATGTCTATTTCTGCCCTTCCCAGCCTGTAGTTTCTGTGAATAACATCATAACCATTGGCAAACAGGTAGTTTACAGCTGTGTCTTCCCCTTTGTTGCCAATTTGTTTTTTATCCATCTGCCCAATTCTCCCTGTCCAGGCTCCTGTATTGAATAGCTTCTGCGAGGTGTTCAATTTTAATATCCTCGCTACCTGCCAGATCGGCAATAGTGCGTGAAACTTTTAATATACGATCATATGCCCTGGCAGAAAGGCCCAGCTTTTCCATAGCTGTTTTTAATAAGGTCCGGCCGGCATTATTGATCCCACAAACTTCTTTTACCATGGAAGACGGCATCATCGCATTTGAATAAATGTCATTCTGAACGGTAAATCGTTTTTGTTGTACTTCACGTGCCGCAATCACCCTTTCTCTTATAGCATCACTGCCCTCTGCTTTACGATTATCTGCTATCTGGTCGAATGAAACCGGGGTAACCTCAACATGAAGATCAATCCTGTCGAGCAACGGGCCGCTGATTTTATTAAGGTATCGTTGCACTACTCCCGGTGCACATACACACTCTTTTTCCGGATGGTTATGATAACCGCATGGGCAAGGGTTCATGCTGGCTATTAGCATAAAGTTGGCCGGGAACTCCAAAGAAACTTTTGCCCGGGATATGGTTACTCTGCGCTCTTCCATGGGTTGTCGCATTACTTCCAGTACAGTTCGTTTGTATTCAGGCAATTCGTCAAGAAATAATACTCCATTATTAGACAATGAAATTTCTCCCGGCTGCGGATTCCCTCCTCCACCGACAAGTGCCACATCAGAAATAGTGTGGTGGGGCGCCCGGTATGGCCTTTGGGTCATAAGTGAGGCATCTTTGCCTAACTTGCCGGCAACACTATGCACCTTAGTGGTTTCCAGCGCCTCCATAAGTGTAAGTGGTGGTAGTATTGATGGTAGTCGTTTTGCCAGCATAGTTTTGCCGGCACCGGGCGGCCCAATCATAATTGCATTATGTCCTCCCGCAGCAGCAATTTCCATCGCTCGTTTAATATTCTCCTGTCCTTGCACATCACTGAAATCAACAGAATAATTATTGAGGTTATATTTAAAAACATCCCTGGTGTCAATTACCAGTGGTTTAATTTCTTTTTCCCCTGTTAAAAAATCGATTGCCTCTTTTAATGAATCAACACCTATGACATCAAGGTCATTGACAATGGCTGCTTCGGACGCATTTTCTTTCGGGAGAATCAATCCCTTCAACTGATTATTCCGTGCTTCGATCGCTATTGGCAACACCCCTTTAATTGGTCTCAAGCTTCCATCCAGAGCAATCTCGCCCATTATCATATAATCCTCCAGATTGTCAATTTCAACCTGACCAGCTGCCACAATGGTACATATGGCTAATGGCAAATCGAAAGCTGTTCCTTCTTTCCTAATATCTGCCGGAGCAAGGTTAACGACTATATTGTACCTTGTCATCTGATATCCAGATATTTTGATAGCTGATTCAATCCGATGCTCACTTTCTTTTACCGCACTATCGGGTAGCCCACTCATATTGAACTTAGGGCCTTTAACTTTGGTGCCAATAGTAACCTCAATAGTTATTACCCTGGCATCAACTCCATAAACCGCACTACCGTATGTTTTTGCAATCATATTATTCCATTGGTTCGGGTGAGTCTATACCCTGATCAGGAGGTGACACGTCCCCTTTTTTCTTTAAGTCAAACAAATTTGCCTTTAATTCTGTCTTTTGATCCTCAAGACGCTTTATTGTTTTATTATGACTAATTCGACAACGCCATGAAGAGACAAAGGCAACAACAAAAAATGCAAGCCCAATGAAAGTAAAATATTTAAGAAGTGAAATGTATTCTTTAGCCTTAAATAAAAAGTTAAGATTATAGGCATTGCGTTCAATGGTGATTGCTCCAAAGAGCAATAAAATCGAATAAACCCCAAAGCTTATCCAGAACACTTTTGCCGTTTTACTCATTATAAGAATTATAAAAGATCAAATTAGGAAATTTTTGGAACTGCCCCAACTTTGTGATGCAACTTATAACTATTCTATATAATAATTATCATTATTTTCACAACTTAATGAAATGCTTATGAAGATTCACGACAAATTCGGGTTAATTGGAAAAGTTGCCGTAGTTACGGGTGCCTTTATTACCGGAGGAGTATATACAGCTGATGTTGGTTATACGATTTAATGACTCACACGCTAATCATCAGTGAGATTCTCTTGGTACCTAACCGTGAATTTGGTGTATTCTCCATCAACACTTTCAAGTTCGATTGTTCCTTTTAGAGCATCAATCGCTCGCTTAACAACGTATAATCCCAGCCCGTTACCTTTGGAAATTGAACTTCCTTTAAAATAGATACCAAATACCTTATCATGAAAATCGTTTGGAATGCCTAATCCTTGATCAGTTACTGAAAATACGCAATAGCCATTATCCTGATATGCCTCTACTCTAATACGTGGTAATTCATTTGGTTTTACATAATAAAGCGAATTTTCTATCAGGTTTACAAGTATTGGCCGAATAAGAATATTTCTAATACTCTTCACGCCCGCTGAAGAACACCTGTTTATTATTTCAAGCGTACCTTTTCTTGATTCAACTTTTCTCCCAAGCATTCCAAGAACCTTATCTAGCACAATGTTCTGAGAGTTATCCTTGTAGTGATTAATATTATAAAGCATTAAGAACTTTTGCAGCATGTTGTCCATTTCAGTGGCTGTATCACCAACGAGCTCCAGAAGTTCTTTTGCATCACCCTTAGCATAATTTTCTGCAAACTCTTTCAACCCTAATAAGGATGTTAAAGGCCTTCTGAAATCATGAGAACTTTGATAAAAGATTAAGTCGAGCTCCTTGTTCCTTTTTTCAAGCCGTTCTGTTCGTCTTTTTACTCTTTTTAATAAATTCTCCTTAACAATGGTTATTCCTTTCTGCTTAGTCTTTAGTTCCTTATTTTTTTGTTTAATGCTTGAATTAAGCAAATTAAGCTCATCATTGTACTTTGCCAGTCTCTCATTTTGTTCCTCGTACGAATACGTTAACCTGTCAAGTTCATTTCCTTTTCGTAATAAAACTATGCGTTCTTTGTCAAACCGGGTTCTAAAAAACATCATAATAGCCAGTGAGGAGCCAAAGGCCATAAGGGCAAAAACAACCATAAATGGATGGAATCCCAGGGTGTTATCAAAATATCGAATCCTGGTATCTAATAGTAGTTCCATTCCACATACTACCACAATATTGATTATCACAAATACAACAATGTGATTAATGTACTTGCCTGGGAAAATAAGAATCGAATAAATGATAATTAAAAGGTATACCAATATACTGGCAATGGTACTCCCATAACCTAACAACCACCCTAAATCTATTATCAATATCATCGTAAATGACAAAAGGATATACTGCAACTGATTATCTACATTGGTTCTATTGAAATAATAAAATCCCAGAAAGATGAATATTGCTAATGGGTAGAATACAAAGACAACTATCGTATAGAGTCCAAAAATCAAATTGGTAATAAAGAGTAGTAAAACCAGTCCAGATGCTAACAATAAGGAATTTCGATATATCCTCACATCGAGTATATCTTCTGTTTTGAAATGTCCAATATTATCAGTCATTATAATCTATATTTTAATGGTAATATCGAATTGTGTACACTCATTTTTACGAGCTATTACCTCAATTTTACCATCAAGTTTATCCACTGCTGTTTTAACTACGTGCAGACCTAAACCGCACCCTTTTGAATCAGGATTTCCCCTGTAGTAAATGTTGAAAATATTATGTTTAACATCTTCAGGTATACCTTGTCCATTATCCCAAACCGAAATATTAAGCACACCATTATCCTCAATTATTTTAACCTCCACCCTGTCATTTGATTCATTCTTACGAAACAAACAGCAGTTCTCAATCAACTGGTATATGATAATATTCAATATATGATTTCTCCTGTCATTCAACAGATACTTTTCTGTTTTAATAGTAATGTCATAATCAACATTATTCTTTATCAAATATTCAGCAATATTTCTTTCTACTTCATCCAAATACATTACCGGATAGATTGCCATGTCAATTATCTGGTACAAGACAATATACTTGTCCAAAGTCCTCTTCATGGTTTCGGCCGTTTCTCCAACCAACTCCATAAGGTTTGAGGTAAGCTTATCGAGCTTTGAATGTCTTGCCACATTAGAAAGCCCAATCATGGTTGTTAATGGTCTACGAAAATCATGAGAACTACGATAGAACAGAAGGTTGAGCTCATTTATAATATTGCTTAATTCCTGGCTTCTTTCTTTCACCAACTCCTCTAATGATACATTTAGTTTTTCAATCTCCTCATTTTGTCCTGCCAGGTCATCATTCTTCCTGTTTAGCTCTTCTTGTTTTAATAAAATTTGTTTCTGAACCCTTTTTAAATCAGCATTTTGTGCCTGAAGCTGTTGTTGTGTTTCGTCCAATGCTTCATTTTTTGCTAGAATGAGTGCCTGGTCCTGGTCATAGTGAATTCTTAAATGTCTTATCATTAAACTAACAAAGACTGCTGATACAATAGCGTAGGCTATATGTGTGTTCTGCACCAGGCTAATATCAATCCCATAATATTTAGGAACCTTAAAAAACATCTGTTCAATAATTGTGAGTATCCCAAAATTGACCAGGTGTATAATTGCTAATCTAAATCGATATCTGGAAGTGGTAAGAATTGAACCATACAATACCCCAATAAAATATATTACGATACTGGGTACGGTCCAGCCTTTTTCAAAGAAGAAGACCGAATCTAATATCAGAATAATTAATGCCAAAAATGAATAAATATATTTCTCAGGATTTTTCCCATATGAGGATTTTAGAAAAATTAAGAAAATCAGTATTGCGGGACCTTCAATATATACAGCGGTATAATCTTCTAGAAAGAAGATATCTGTCAATAATAAGCTTACTATTAAAAAAAGACCTGCCCAACAACCCGCTTGAAATAATCGTATTTCCAGACTATTTCTTTTTGGGGGGGCTAAGCTCATTCTTAATTATTGGGTGTGATAACCCCTAATTTAAGAATATTCAGGAATAGATAAAAGTTGTATCCTCCTTATTGGCTTATCATGTCTATACAGGGTGGTGAAAAAATGAATAGTAACTTAAAGAGTTTAATGCTTGCCTTGAGGAACTAGTCTGATTACATCAACCGATACCTGTTCAATACTATCCTTTGAAAAGTAAATAGGAAAATAATCATCCCGGGCCCATGACTCAAACAGGTTATCATAAAAATATGAATTAGGATTACCTGACTGACCCGGGGTATTAGTTCCCACGGCAGCGTCCCAGTCTCCGGTATCGACAATAATCCTGAAACTGCCTCCACTTCTTTGGTTCATATTAGAACTTGTTGAGCCTGGCGTATATGCATTACCTCCCCTGGGCAGAGGGCCAAGGTTTAGGGCGACTTTGAGTGAATCTGCAACAATATCTCCTAAAGCATGTTTTATCAGAATGTGTTTATTATAGACCTGCCCATATTGCCACAGAGACATATCTGTTCCCAGTCTTTCTCTCAGGTTTGCTAAAGCGCGTTGAAAAGTAAACCCAAGAAACTGATCCCTGTTTTCTTCTGTTTTAAACATTGTTTCTGGTTGTTCTATCCATTCAATAACTCTTTTGAGTTGCAATGATATTAAACCATCAACCTGATCAGGGACAAACTTATTGTGAGCCACCTTTCTAAGCTCATTTTCCCAGGCAACATAGATTGCCGCTGGAACTGATTTTGCTTCTAACATAAAGTCCCAGTTATTCAGAAGCTCTTGTGCATCTTGAGAAAATTTATCTTCAAACACAAGTTCCTGAAGGTAAGGTAAAAGTGTTCTGGCCGGAACAGAAAAGTAGTCGGTCTGAAGTGATTTCATTTGATCCATTGTAAGAGGTGACCCTGAAGACAACACCTCATTAACTCTTTCGCCCCTATATGGATCCGACCATGAATACCCAATGGCATCCCAATATTCATAATCCTCATAAGTTACATTTTGATTAGCTGTGGCAATAAAACCATTATCAGGGTTGACCATATGGGGCTTATCCGGAATGGGCAAGTAACCATCCCACTCGTAGCGGCCATCGCCCGGTACAGGAACCAGTCCGCTAAAGTTTCTTCTGACTGGAGCAATGCCTACTGCCTGCCAGCCAATAGTGCCATCCTTTCCTGCCCAGGCCATATTCTCTCCCGGAATATTACTGTAGCTACAGGCATCTCTGAACTCTTCCCAGGTTTGTGCCTGATCCATTCGCAAGGATGCAAGGTAGGGCGATCCTCCCGGCTCAAGCCATGCACAACGCACAGCATAAGCTATCTGATTGGCCGAATCTATGTAGGTAACCGGACCATGCCTGGTGTACCTAAGATCTACCTGATGATCAGTTTCCCCTTTGACAGGAATTATTTCTGAGATCACATTCATGTCTTCCCACTGATCCTTGTATTTGTATTGGTTCAGGTTTTCAGGATTAAGCTCATATACGTAAAGGTCTTCTCCGTCTGTTCTGAAAACCGTAAGCCCCCATGCACCATATTCATTATGGCCAATAGAGATCCCCGGAATTTCAGGCTCGCCACCACCAATCACATTCCAACCCGGAGCCACCAGATGAGCCATGTACCTTAAAGAGGGTACTGCAATAGTGCGGTGTGGGTCATTAGCCATAATAGTATAACCACTGGCTGTTTTATCCCCAGTTACCACCCAGTTATTGCTGCCAATAGAATAGTTGTCATTTAATTGAAATTCATTCTTTTTTGTTAAAGAATTAAGATCTGCCAGCCTGTCATCACCCTGCACCAAATCCTCTTTTAGAAATTTAACAGGTTTTCGATAAGCATTATAGAGCTCCAGAATATCAGCCTCCAGTAAATTTCCTTCAATAGCCGGATCCAGTTCAATAATTGGTTCCCGAGGATGAAACCATTTCAGAGCACTTACTTTTTCGGCTCCTACTTTGGCTACGGCCCTGCCAATATCAAGCTCTTCTGTAATATTCCCAAGCAATCCCTGGTGCCTTGAAATAACCACCTCCGGAGTCCATTTCTGCGGAACAATGCCCAGCAATTCAAACTCTAATGGCAGGTTCCCCGAAGCAACTGCTTCATCAATATAGGCATTAACACCATCTACATAATCCTGAATTATAGCTTCCCCTTCATCATGATAATAATTAAGCTCCTCCTTCATGTCACCCCTGTACATAAACAGCCTGGTACCGATATCTCTCTTTAACTCACGAGGTCCCAAGATTTCAGCTACCGTTCCGGTTGCCTGTCTACGCCATATCTCAAATTGAAAGAGCCTGTCCTTGGCAGCTGCATACCCCTGGGCAAAGAATAGGTCATGTTGATTTTGAGCATAGATGTGGTTGATACCCCATTGATCTCTGATAATCTCAACAGGTTGTTCAATTCCCTGGATTGAAACTTTTCTTTCATTAGAATCACTGGTACAGCTATAAAGGGCTATCAAGCCCAAAATGATGAA
>JBDLIU010000053.1:0-20485 GCA_039714715.1 Bacteroidota bacterium | reverse complement strand
GCTATTCATTATGGTCAGTCTGTATTTGAAGGTTTAAAAGCCTATAAGAATCCGGATGGAGAGGTGTTAATCTTCAGGCCAGAGATGAATTATCACCGAATAAACAAATCTGCAGTAAGGATGATGATGCCAACTCTGAGCAAAGATATCTTCATGAATGGAATGCGTGAACTTATTAGCCTCGACAGTGCCTGGATACCAGACATTGAGGGCACTTCGCTCTATATCAGGCCATTTATGTATGCAACAGATGAGTACATCGGTATTCGAACTTCTGATACCTATAGATTTATGATTATTACCTGCCCTGTGGGAGCTTATTATTCTCAGCCCGTTAAGGTTAAAATTGAAGAACATTACACTCGTGCTGCCAAAGGAGGCACCGGATTTGCAAAAACTGCAGGTAATTATGCGGCTGCACTTTTCCCTGCTTATGAAGCACAGAAAGAGGGGTATAACCAGCTAATCTGGACTGACGGCCAAACCCATGAGTATATTGAGGAGTCAGGGACTATGAATATTGCTTTTGTAATTAATGATACTTTGGTAACGGCCCCGGTTGGAGATACTATATTAGATGGTATTACGCGAGATAGTGTTATCACCTTTGCAAAAGATTGGGGAATGAATGTAGAAGTAAGACCTATTACGGTAGCTGAACTGATTTCAGCCATGGAAAATGGAGAAGTACAGGAGGCATTCGGTATTGGTACTGCCGCTACTATAGCTAATATTGAAACAATTGGTTTTAGAGATAAACAATATAACCTGGATCTCAGTAAAGCCACATTCTCAGCTAAAGTTCTGAAAGCCCTAAACGAGCTCCGTTACGGTAAGGGAGAAGACAAGTTCGGCTGGAATTATAAGGTGTGACAATACTGTTCATAGTTTCAAAACTACAACCAGGAATAATGATTTATCCCATTATTATTTAATTGGTTAACGGGTGTAACCATTTTCAAAGTAAATTTGGTCAGTGAATTATCTTGCACATGCATACCTGTCCGGGAAGGATGATGATATCCTTGTAGGCAATTTTATTGCCGATGGGGTGAAGGGGAAAGCTATCGATAATTATTCTGGAAATATTAAGAAAGGCATTATGTTGCATAGGGCCATTGACCACTTCACCGATCACCATCCTGTGCAAAGAGCAAGCCGGTTAAGGCTGCATGAGAGGTATAGTCATTACTCCGGTGTTTTAGTTGATATTTTTTATGATCATTATTTAGCAAAAAACTGGTCTGAATATAGTAAAGAACCTCTAGAAGAGTTTACAGGAAAGGTTTATCAACTGCTGGTAGATCATAGAGATATAATACCTGAGCGGATAAATTATATGCTCAATTTTATGATTCCACAAAACTGGTTGCTGAATTATGCTAAACTTGAAGGAATAGAAAGAGTATTAAATGGAATGGCAAACCGCACCCAGTTCGATTCTCATATGGAACATGGGGTAGAAGACCTAAAACAGCATTACTCTGAATTTGAGTTTGAGTTTCGGGAGTTTTTTCCGGACCTGATTAATTTCTCCAAAGAAAAAATAATAAGCCTGTAATGATTGTTTCCAAACCTAAAAAGCAGGCATTATTTTCGATAGGCGTCTTTATCCTTATTTCAATAGGCCTGGGTGGATATAACCTGATATTAATTCTAAAAGGTAGCGATTGGTTTTTTAATTATATAATGGCAATAGTATTTCTATCTGCAGGAGCTATTTTCCTGTTACGCCAGCTATTAAACTATAAAATAATATCTATTGGCAAGGATAAAATACAAACCTGGCATCCACTTCGTTTCAGTACATTCAGAGTGTCACTTAATGAGGTAGTTGAATGGGAGGAAACCATCATTCAAACAAAAACCGGTGTGTACAAACAATTAGATATCAGGTTATCAAACAGGACAATAAAATTAAGTGTTCAGGAGAATACCCATTACCAGGAAGTAGTAAATTATCTTAAAAAGAAATTGTCAAAACTTAAGAAATAGGTAAGATTGCAGCTTATTTGTTTCACATGAAAGAGATTTTGATAGTCGGAATTGGCGGATTTGCAGGAAGTGTATCAAGATACCTATTACAAAATATTATTGTAGGGCGCTTCATTACTATTTTTCCTTTAGGAACATTTGCCATAAATCTGATAGGGAGTTTTGCTATCGGATTGATCTTCGGAATAGCTGAGCGTTATGAATGGATGAACCAGGAGTGGCGTTTGTTTTTAGCAATCGGCTTCTGTGGTAGTTTTACTACGTTTTCAACATTTGCATTTGATAATCTACAGCTTATCAAAGATGGTAATTACCAGCAATTGGTTTGGTATACCGTATTGAGCTTCATTTTAGGTGTTGCGCTGGCTGCTGTAGGTTATATTCTCGTAAAGAATTAAAGGGGTACCACTGCTACGCAGTTTTTACTTATTTATGATTTATAACTACAAAGGTTAAGCAACTACATTGCTTGTATTCCTAAGTAAAATTTTTCACTTCAAAGGCTCCGAAGGAGCCGAACCGTTGTAGAATAAAACAATCCTAATATTCCTTAGCTCCATCGGAGCGATACTATGCTTTAAGATAGTGACTCTTCAAATAACTTCTCAATTTTTCTCTCGAGATTACCTGAAATGTCTTGTTTCAGATAAGCATATTCATTTGTTTGGGAGCTGTATTCATAATCCTTACCCCATTCTTCATGCTTTTCTGCCAACTCTTTTACTGAATCTAACAAGAATTGAACCTCTTCATTGGTCATAGCCGGGTGAACAGACATCCTTATCCAGCCCGGTTTCGCTGAAAGGTCACCTTGCGTTATAGCAATGGTAATTTTATCTGAAGTTTCATGGTCAACATGTAGCAGGTAATGGCCATAGGTGCCAGCACAGGAACAGCCACCACGTACCTGGATACCGAAACGATCATTGAGAAGACGTACACCTAGATTGTAATGCAAGCTTTCAATATAAAAAGATATTATACCAAGACGATCTGATTGCCTTTCCGCCAGTATCTTTAGGTTCGGAATGGCTTTTAAACCATTCCATAAAATATCCATTTGCTCATGCTCACGCTTAAGGATATTATCGGTGCCAATTTCTTCCTTTAACTTAACACAGAGTGCCGATTTAATAGTTTGAAGGAAAGAGGGGGTGCCTCCATCTTCACGCATTTCTATGTCATCAAGATATTTATGTTTGCCCCATGGATTAGTCCAATCCACTGTGCCACCACCAGGATTGTCTGGAATAGTGTTGTCATACAATGATTTACAAAAAATCAATACACCAGATGACCCCGGGCCACCCAGGAATTTATGAGGAGAAAAATAGATAGCATCCAATTTTTGCTCTTCTTTTTCAGGATGCATATTTACATCAACATATGGGGCAGAGCAGGCGAAATCAACGAAGATCTGACCACCGGCAGCATGGATCAACTCAGCCATTTCGTAGTATGGCGTAATCATACCTGTAACATTTGAACAGGCAGTGACAGCAGCATACTTAACCTTTCTATATTGATATTGCTCAAGTAATTTTTTAAAATGGTTTAAATCTACCTGACCATTTTCATCCGGATTAATGATCTCTACATCAGCAATAGTCTCTAACCATGTTGTTTGGTTAGAATGATGTTCCATATGAGTAATGAATACCAATGGACGTTCCTCAATAGGCAGATCTATATATTTTCGATGTTTTTCATATACCTTAAGGCCAAGAATCCGTTGAAACTTGTTAACCACACCAGTCATCCCTGAGTTGGTGGATATAATCAGATCCATAGGGCCGGCATTCACATGTTTCTTTATGATATGAAGAGCATTATGGTAAGCCAGCGTCATCGATGAGCCGGTTATATTGGTTTCAGTATGAGTATTGGCTACAAGCGGATAAAAATCTTTTCTAAGCTTATCTTCAATAGGACCATAAAGCCTACCACTGGCAGTCCAGTCAGCATAAATAATATTTTTCTCACCATAAGGGCTTTCAAAGGTTTTATCTATTCCTATAATATTCTCTCTATACTGCTTAAAATACTCTTCTAACTGGCTCATATGATACAGAATCTTATTACTATTCAAAAATATAATGAAATGATTATTTCTTATCCACCTTTCATCACATAAGAATGTAAATATTCTATGATAAAGAATCAATAAAGATTATAGAAATATTATTATTAGAATAATTACCTATACGAGGTTGCGTTGATTAAATCTATTGAGATTTTAGTGTTAATTTTAATGATGATATCATCCTTTTAGATAAAGGATTAGAATTACAGATTATAGGAGGTGCTAAGGTTAACCTAATAAAATAAATATGGAGAAAGTAATCCTCGTTACAGGAGGCAATCGTGGTATAGGTCTGGAAACTTGTAGACAACTTGCTGAAAAAGGTCATAGAGTTATTATGGGTAGTAGAGATAAGGAAAAGGGGTTTGCTCAAATCTCAAAATCAAATATTGATGTGGATGTGCAACAACTTGATGTCAGGGAGGAAGAACAAATTAATGCTTTATCGGATTATATTGTTCAACAATATGGACACCTTGATGTATTGATTAATAATGCTGCTATTTATAAAAATAGCAGTGGAGCATTGCTGGCTGACATCAGAAAAGTTAAGAAAACCATGAAAACAAATTTTTATGGTCCGTGGAGGTTAATTCAGATTTTGCTTCCTCTTTTAAAACAGTCGAAAGAAGGAAGGATTATCAACATAAGTAGCAGCATGGGGGCACTTACCAATATGACAGGAGGTTATGCTGGTTATAGGATGTCTAAATCAAGTCTGAATTCACTTACAATTTTATTGGCCAATGAACTGGCTCATACCAGTATAAAAGTTAATTCTGTTGACCCAGGATGGGTACGAACAGAAATGGGAGGAGCCAATGCCGAACGATCTGAAGAAGAGGGAGCAGATAGCGTAGTTTGGTTAGCAGTTGAGCCTGAGATTCCTAACGGCAAATTTATTCTTGACAGAAAAGTAATCCCCTGGTAATATGAATAAAGTAAATTGTAAGGATTTTAAGTTAAAGATTTTAGACACCTGTAAAAATGAGATACTTGATAAGCTGACCATTATTGAAAAGGAACTTAAATATCTTCATTATGATATTGCTGAAGATACTAAAAGCTCTGCAGGAGACAAATTTGAGACTTCACGAGAAATGGCCAATGCCGAAGTTGACAAACTGCAATCTCAAGTGTTTACAATGAACAAGTCAATGACTATGCTTAATACTATTCCACTGGAACCAAAACCAGACATAGGCTTAGGTAGTTTATTTAGAACTGAGAATAGCTGGATATTTATTAGTGTCAGTCTTGGTCAGCTAAAAATTGAAACCGAAAATATTTTAGTAATTTCACCTTCTGCTCCCCTTGCAAAGCAATTTATTGGAAAAATCGCAAATGATGAAGTATCGTTCAATGGCAACTCTTACTTTATTAAACATGTATGCTAATTGGAAATAGATCCAGGTTTTGAAAGGTTGTAATCAATAATAAAAACAGGGATAAGTAAGGAAAAGTAGGCAAGGATATCCCATGGATCAAAAGTAGAATCATATAGTTCAAAATATTGCATCCCTTCAATAAGTAAACATACAGTTACAAAAATTACTACTGTCTTAACAGGTGTGAAAAACCTGGTCCATACATTATCTGCTTTAGCTGTGAAAAGTCCCCGAAACAGGATGTAATTCCATGCAGGTCCTGTAATATCCAGCACGTATCCTTTCCAGAACGACCCATAATCAAGCCAGACTGTAGAAACACCAATTAACCCAAAAGTGAATAGGGCTATAGCCCAATATGGAGCAAGTTTATCATGCCTGATTTTAATAGAAGTATTCAAATTTATAAAATGGTTTTTATGCCTGATATGAACATTTAGTGTAGAAATAAGAAATTATGTGTCTATTGGTTTATAGGGTATTGTAAGATAAAAAGTAGAACCTTTCCCTTCTTCAGATTCCAGGGTTATACTGCCACCGATTAATTCTGCATTTTCTTTAGCAATTGACAAACCTAACCCCAGGCCTCCAACATTTTTCGATAAATCTTTTTCACCTTGCGAGAACCGGGCAAAGATCATTTCTTGTTTTTCAGGCTTAATTCCTATACCGGTATCCTTAATGAATATTACTAAAGCAGACTGGTCTTCTTTGAATTTAAGCTGATAGCCTAGATTAATGGATCCTTCACTTGTAAACTTGATTGCATTCTCGAGAAGTTTGTTTAAAACACTTATAAGCTTAGTGTCATCTGTTAGTATTGTACTTTCTTTATCGGTGAGGCTTGTTTGTAATGTACAAGACAGTTGTTTTTCTTTAGTCTGAGGCTCAAATTTATGATGTAACTCTGCCAGCAGATCATTAAGGCAGGTCTCTTTCTTTACGGTTTGAGTTTGCCTGGTAACCAATTGAGAAATTTCCAGGATATCATTAATAATTTGCATTAGCTGGGTTCCACTACTTTTAATAATATCAACATATCGTTTTTGGTCTTCATCCTGTAGCTTCGTTTTATTAAGAAGGTCGGTAAACCCTAATATGCCATTCATTGGTGTTCTGATCTCATGTGACATATTATGAATGAATTCTGTTTTCAGTTGGTCGCTTTCCTCAGCTTTTGCTTTGGCGATAATTAGTTCCCTGTTTTGTTTCTGTAACTCTGCTTCAGCTAATTTACGAGCAGTAATATCTTCTTTGATAGCTAAATAATTAATGATTTCTCCCTCCAAAGTCTTAATTGGAGTAATTGTTACCTGTTCCCAGTAATACTCCCCATTTTTCTTCTTATTATAGAATTCACCATGCCAGGTATTACCAGATGAGATTGTGTTCCATAAATTTGTATAATAAGTTTTAGGTAGTGTGCCACCACTAAGTATCCTGGAGTTTATACCAATAATTTCTTTAACGGAATAGCCGGTCAGATCAGTAAATTTCTTGTTTACATAATTGATATTACCGTCTATATCTGTGATCACAATGGAATTTGCACTTTGCTCAACGGCTGTTGATAATTTTCTCAACTCTTCTTCTGCCTTTTTTCGAGGTGTAATATCTCGAAAAGCCGTTACCCTAATGGTTTCATTTTCTTTGTTTTTGAAATTTTTGGCCTCTATTTCAACAGGAAAAGTAGATCCATCTCTTTTAATTCCTTCAATTTCATAATTTGAAGCATGCTCTTTGACAATATTTTCAGAGATTTTTTTATGATACTTTGGATTAATTAGAAGTTTTATCAGATTTTTTCCAATAAGTTCTTCACGGGAGTAACCAAACATTTTGGCGAATGAATTATTAATGTCAATAGCAACTCCTTTATTGTGGATGAGTATACCTTCAAAGGTAAGATCTGAAAGATTTTTAAAGTTTTCTTCACTCTGAATAGATTTTTCAAGTGCCTGATTTAGTTCTTTAGAAGACTTAATAAGATTCTTCTGCATATCAAGAAGTGAGTTGCCAAGCATATCACCTTTACCTATTGGCTGGTATTCAGTAATTAGATTACCCTTGCTTATTTCTATAGCAAAATTTGTATTCTTTGTGATATTCTCATTCAATTTATTGAGTGAGAGTTGCATACTACCTAGTTCATCATTTTGAGTTACTGGTATTTCATCTGTAAGTTCACCTTTAGAAAGTTTTTGCAAGGATACATCTGCCTTTACAATTTTTCTGACAATTAAATTATCACTTAATTTACCAAGTAACAATAAAACGCTGGTAAGAAGAATCGCAAAAATTATTGTCTCAATCACAAGAATATCTTGCATTGATTGTTGTTGCGAAGATATGTCAATTTGTAAAATGCCTATTCCTTCTATTTCCTGATTAAAGTTCTTGATCGATATTACAGCATATTTGAAGTTGTTAAATTGAAAGACATTATTGTTCCTTAAAACATTAATATTGGGATGATGTGTAATATGTTGAATGATATTATCCAGTTGAAATTCAGATGTTTTGTCAACCAGGATATAACCATTTATTATTTGCTTGTGAGGTTGAATATTGGTTGAGCTTCTTTCTAAGAAGTTGGTAGCAATACTTAACAATTCGGTATTCATGAATATTGCAAAATCCTCTTCTTTATCTTGATCAATGTTGTGAAGAAGCGAGTTGATATTGAAAAAAGCTTCAACAGAACCTTGGTATTCACCTGTTGAAGCGAATATGGGAGCGATTCCTCTTATCACAAATCCTCCTCTTCCTGTTTCAATTCCTTTTACAAAAGTCTGATTTTCACTTACTTCTAATATCGACTTCCTGAAATCAGAAATATCATCACCTCGCACACCAGACCAGCAACGACAAAACGATATGGCCGGGGGTAAATGAAAATGAATCCTGGCCTCATATCCTGTGCTCGCCAAAATCCTTTCGTTAATTTTTGAAAACTGACTGTAAATTATATCAGATGCTTCTTCCAGGTTTCCGGTAGCATAATACTCATTGTAAGCATCTTTAACAATCTGCATTTCTGAACTTATTGATGCAATGTATAGAGCCGTATTACTTATTTGGTCAATGGTGGTATTGACTTCCTTAATTTTAGTTTCAATGAGTTTATTTGTATTGTAATAAAAGGACTTTTTGAGGGAATAGACTGTAACGATAACTATTGTTACGTATAACAAAAACATAACCAGCAATAGCGGAACTATTACCTTATGTCTGAGTTTTAAATTTTTAAATATATTGATATTTACCTTCATTCATTGTAACGGCAAAAGTATAAGCGCTTGATAAACAAATACTTAGCATAGGATGTTGTATTATTAAAATTAATGCAAAAATATCTTTATACTTAATTTAAATTAATATTTATTGAAATTATAAGTATTAAATTTTTAAATGATTAAATAATGCAGTCAAAATATAACTATTCGAAGGTGAAGTAATAGGCCATCTGGAAGATTTGAGGATAAATGCTAAACATCTCATTTTAGCCTTAAAAGACTAACATCCATATTCAGATATTTTATTAATGGTTCCATTCATATCTGGCGGGTAACGAAATTTCATATCTGATTACTACTTTTATAATCTATAAAATTAAACGATTATGAAACGATTAATTACCTTGTTGCTTGTTGTGGTTGCTTTTCAACTTAGTGCTCAATCATATTTTTATAGTCACTATGAACCATTTGATAGTAATATTCCTTCGCCAGAAGAGTTTCTGGGCTATTCAATAGGCTCTCAGCACACCAGGCATGATAGAATTGTTGCCTACCTCGATAAACTTGCAGAGCTATCTAACCGGGCAGCAATCATGCGATATGGGAAAACAAATGAACACCGGGAGTTGGTAATGCTTACGATCACCACACCTGAAAATCTTAAAAACCTTTATCAGCTCAGGGAGCAGCATTTAACATTGGTTGATCCTGGTGCATCTACTCAAGATTTGTCCAGCAAGCCAGTATTTATCAATCTTGCCTACGGTGTGCATGGCAATGAAGCTTCAAGTTCTGAAGCAGCCATGTTAACTGCTTATACTTTGGTTGCATCGAATAACCAGACTGTGCTTGATTATATTAATAACGCGGTGGTTTTTATTGATCCAACACTTAATCCTGATGGACGTGACCGCTTTACGCAGTGGGCCAATCAATACCGTGGAGCTCCCCTGGTAGATGATCCTTTGGATGCAGAACATAATGAAGCATGGCCACGCGGACGTACCAACCACTATTGGTTTGACCTAAATCGTGACTGGTGGTTGGCGATTAACCCTGAGAGCAGAGGTAAGCTTAAATGGTTTCATGAATGGTACCCAAATGTAGTAACTGATTTTCATGAAATGGGATCAAGAAGTACCTACTTCTTTGAACCAATGAAGCCAATTGCTTCAAAAGATCCAATAATGCCCAAAGAAAACTATACAACTTTGAATGAGACTTTTGGAAAATATTATGCGAAACGACTGGATGAAATAGGTTCTCTCTATTATACCAAGGAATCTTTTGATGGAACTTATCCGGGTTATGGTTCTTCTTATCCTGATCTGCAGGGTGGACTTGCTTTGTTGTTTGAGCAGGGCAGTTCGAGAGGACATGTTCAAAAAATAGCTACAGGAAAAATCACCTTCCCCTTTACAATTCGCAATCAGTACACATCCAGCCTGGCTACTATTGAAGCGTCAGTTGAAAATAAAAAGATGTTATTCGATTATCAGAAAGCGTTTTTTAAGTCTGCAATTACTAATGCAAGAAACAGCAAGGTGTCTGGTTATATTTTTGGAGATAATTATGATGAGAACAGGACTCGTGCTTTTATTGACAAATTATTACTGCACAGGGTGAAGGTATATGAAATAACATCTTCAACTACCAGGAATGGTTATACTTACCAACCTGGTAAAGCGTATTATGTGCCCACTGCACAACCCCAATATCGAATGGTTCAAAGTGCTTTTGAGACATACGACCAATACAGAGACAGCGTTTATTATGATGCTTCAGCGTGGTCGCTGGTTAATTTCTATAATATGAAGTATGCCCAGGTGACTGGCTCGATTAGCAGAGGTAAAGAGGTTACTGCCGAGACTAATGTTAAGAAAGTAGAAGCGGTTCAAAAATCTGAGTATGGTTACCTGATCTCCTGGGATGATTATAACGTATCTGCTTTTACTTACTGTTTGCAGAAAAATGGAGTAATACTTAAAACAGCCTTTAAACCGTTTAGTATTAATGCAAGTGATGAGTTGAGGTCGTTTAGTTATGGATCATTGTTTATCCATGCAGTCCAACAGAAAATCTCAGCCGATTCACTATATCAATTGCTATCTAAAGGAAGCAAAAAATATGGCGTTGAAGTGTATTCAGTAAAGTCAGGAATGAGTACTACCGGAATCGATTTAGGAAGCAATAATATAAGACCAACTGAAATACCCAAAGCTCTGATGTTTATTGGAGATGGTGTTTCATCTTACGAAGCAGGTGAGGTGTGGCACCTGCTGGATACCAGGGTAGGAATGCCTATTACCAAATTAAACCTTAATATGTTTAGCAGGATTAATCTGGACAACTATAATGTGTTGGTAATGGTTTCGGGAAGATATTCTCAACTTGATTCTGCTGGTATTCAGAAAATCAAACAGTGGATTGGAAAAGGTAACACATTGATTACTTCTCGTGGTGCATCTGAATGGGCAGTTAATAAAAAACTTGTAAAGGAAGCATTTATTAAGAAGGAGAAGAAGGACAAAAAAGAGGAACCTAAGCCTGCTGAACGCAAACCCTATGTGGAAGCTCGTGAAAATTCCGGTAAGAAAAGGGTAGGAGGAGCCATTTTTAAGGTTGACCTTGATTTAACGCATCCGCTTGCTTTTGGTTATCACGATAAGAATATTCCGGTTTATCGAAATAGCAATGTGTGGTTAGCGCCAAGTAAAAGTGCTTATTCAACAGTTGCTAAATACACTGATAATCCACATATCGATGGTTTTATTACTGACGAAAACCTGAATAAATTCCTTAAGCCTTCTGCCTCTCTGATTGTAAGTTCTGTTGGTGGTGGAAGAGTAATCATGTTTGCAGATAACCCGAATTTCCGTGGTTCATGGTATGGCACTAACAGGCTATTCCTGAATGCCATATTCCTGGGTCAGCATATTTATGTGCCAAGGTAGCTTATGAATCTGGTCGTAGGTTAACCTACGACCAGTTGTGAGAGTTTGTGCTATTTTATTGAATCAGTCACAAATCTCCTTCCTCTGCCTCTGCCTTGAGCCTGCTCTTCTTCCATGTGTTCATCAAACCAGGCAGGTTCTTCAAAATCAGTCAGGTAAAAGTACTCGGCAATTTTTTCCCTGTCTTCCTCAGGGACCTGGAGTTGCGGCATTAAATCAAAATTTCTCACTGCACCCGGCATCATGGATTTATCATCACTGGGGTGTTCAACCCACTTTACTACACGTTCGATAAAATCTTCTTTATCGAAAACGTCATATCGTTCTTTAATCATAAATGCTGGGGGAGCTATACGTGCATCGGGACCTGCAGCGTTGCCGTGACAGGCAATGCAATAGGTTTGATAAAGCTTGTAGCCGGGGTGATCAGTTAATTCTGATTCTGCAAAACTTCCTATATCTTCTTTCTCCTGATTGTCAGATTTGCTTCCACAACTAATAAAGACAGCACTAATTATGGATAGTATTAAAGTATTTCTTAATATATTCATTTCATTAATATTTTATATTCATAAATTTAGACACAACGAAATTAAAAACCTTGTGCTTTATTTTCATTGAACAATCGAGTTATTGGGAAACTGATAGCTAGTATCAAACTAATAACAATAATACCCCAGCCCAGGTCATAATGATCAGCTATAAAGCCAATAATTAATACAAAACCTGCCGTAAAAAGTGAGGTTAATTGCGACATGACTGATAGTACACTGGCATGTACTTCTTTTTCTCCTATGATTGTAATTTCAGCTACTGCGGAAGGTTTACGAAGATTTTCTATCAGTAATAACAGGATAAACATAGCGATAATAATTATAGGATATACCCAATAAATCATCATGCTACCACTAACAATTCCTACTATTGCTCCAACCAACAAGGTCGTATTAAGTACCCCTGCACGTGTCTTGAAAAGATTCTTGATTTTCTCTGCATTTCGTGAAGCAATACCATTGGCAATAAACATCAGAAAATAGGTTAGGCCCAACAATATGGATAATTTCTCGTGGTCGTTAAGGGCAAAAACTACTGGGATTACCATTATCGATGATTTCAGAAAAGGTTGGATAAAGTCTTTTACACTCTTATAGAAACCTCCGTATATTGAAGCATTAATAAGTGTCTTTAGAAGGTGAGTGTTCTTAACAGATAGTATAAAGATGTTTGTTGTTTCAGCTATTCTTTTCTTTAAACTGATATTCTTTTGAGTATGTTCATCAAGGTACTTCGGATAGGCTAGTACGTTTAGGAAATCAATTAGATAAGGTACTACTGAAAACAGAAAAATGGTGTTAAGGTCTTCATTGAAAAATACCAGGAATCCGGCAATTAAGCTGGAGATGGCACTTCCAAATTGTGACCATGACCTTGTATGGCCATAATAGCCTACCCTTAATTCAGACTGGCCTGTCCTTTCAAGATAGCTTATAATAAGTGCTTTATTAATCCCGGAGCGAACGGCATCTCCAACCGCATATAGAATCATTGCCACTCCGAAGAGCAGAAAACCCTGACCCAGATAAAAAAAGATAAAAGCTACTATGTAAACCAGAAAAGATGAGGCTAGTGTTTTTCTCCTTCCCAAAGCATCGGCAATAACACCGGAAGGAACCTCGAAAATATTTATAGCAATTTCACGAATTGCATAAAGTGTACCGATTTCAATAAAACTTAAACCTTTCTGGAGAAAAAAGATAATGAGAAAGGGCTCAAAGAAGCGCAGGTTTTTAAGAAAACCGTAAAGACAAAACTTATAATACTGTTTGTCTTTGATGATATGGTTGGTGTTACGGCTCAAGGCACACCTAATGTAGCTTATTTAACGCGAAAAGCATAGACAGTAGACAATAGACAATAGATTTGGTTAGTGCTAAAGTTTGCGAGTGCCTAAAGTACTTAAAGTTGAAAGTTCAATATTTACAGTTCGAGGTTCAATTGATTACTGACACACTGACTACCGATATTAAACTTCCTGGTTGTTGTTAGTTTTATCAAACTCAAGTTTATAAAACCCTCCTACATTCTCTTTTCTTTGCATCGATTGTTGAATAATAAGGTAAGAAACAGAAATAAGGTTCCTTAACTCACAGAGAGCAGCAGAAAGCTTTGTAGTATCATATAGTTCTTTTGTTTCCTCAAACCAGAGGTTATTTCTTTTATCTGCTCTAATCAGTCTGTGGTCAGATCTTACTATTCCCACAAATTTACTCATGGTTTGCTGCACCTCACTTTTTGTATGATTAATCAGTACTAACTCACGAGGTTCATGTGTGCCTTCTTCATTCCACTCAGGTACTTCTGCACAGAAATTAACAGAAGGTTCCTTTTGAGTAATGTGTTTTGCTATTTTATCGGCATAAACAATAGCTTCCAACAATGAATTAGAAGCGAGTCTGTTAGCACCATGCAAACCTGTATTTGAAACCTCACCACATGCGTAAAGATTGTTTATGGTAGTTTGGCCATCCATATCCACATCAACACCTCCACATAAGTAATGGGCAGCCGGTACTACAGGGATCATATCCTTTTCAATGAAAATCCCATTTTCTTCACATCTGGCATTTATATTGGGGAACTTGATCTTAAAATCATCGATATCAAGATGCCTGCAATCCAGGTAAACACATTCTTCTCCAGATTTTTTGATTTCAGTGTCAATTGCTTTGGCAACAATATCTCTCGATGCCAGTTCACCTCTATCATCATAGTCGAACACAAAACGCTTTTCTTCTTTATTGCGCAAGTAGGCTCCATAACCTCTTACGGCTTCTGAAATGAGGAATGCAGGACTTACACCGGGTTCAAATAGCGCAGTAGGGTGGAATTGAATAAATTCCATGTCAGAAATATGTGCTTTAGCTCTGTATGCAATTGCTACGCCATCACCGGTGGCAATTCTTGGATTAGTGGTTGTCTGATAGGTTTGCCCGACACCACCGGTTGCCAGGATCGTAAACCTTGAAACTATGGTTTGGATTTTACTGGTATTGATATTCATCACATAAGCTCCAAAACATTGGAGCGGAGTTTTGTCCGGTTTTTGATCTGGATAAAGTTGGTGTTCTGTTATCAGGTCAATGCTGAAATAGTACTGATGTACTTCTGCATTCTCAAGGTTAGTGATTTTTTTTAACAGCGTTTGCTCCAGCTCAAATCCTGTAATGTCTTTATGATGAACAATTCGATGTTGCGTATGACCACCCTCACGTCCTAACTGAATATTACCCTGCTGGTCAAGATCGAAGTGTGCTCCCCATTCAATAAGTTCCTTGAGTCGATCCGGCCCTTCCTTAATCACCATTTCAACAACTTTCCTGTCATTTAAACCACCACCAGCTTTGATAGTATCTTCGATATGTTTTTCGAAAGAATCAGTGAGGTCATCAAGTACCACCGCAATACCACCTTGTGCATACTTGGTGTTAGATTCACTCTCATCGGCCTTGGTAATCACTATTACCTTTTTATCTGTGAATTGTTCTGCCAGCTTAATTGCAGTGGTTAGGCCGGCAATACCAGAACCTATAATTAAAAAATCAGTTTGGATCATTTATGAAATTTCAAGCATTCTATTGATTGAAGTTAAGGCTTTTTCCCTTAAATCCTTATCTATTTTTATTGCCGGACTCTCATTCTTCATGCACAAATACAACTTTTCCATTGTATTCATCTTCATATAAGGGCACTCATTACAAGCACATGTGCCATCTTCCAGCATTGGTGCTGCTATCAGGGTCTTATCAGGATTATCAGCCAGCATTTGATGTAATATTCCAGATTCAGTTGCTATGATGAATGTTTTTGCATCTGAATTTTTCACATGGTTTAACAGACCTGTAGTTGAGCCTACGTAAGATGCAATTTCCAGAATATGCTCTTCAGATTCAGGATGAGCAATAAACTGTGCATCAGGATATTGCTTATGCAGGTCTATTATCTTATCAATAGAAAATGATTCGTGTACGAGGCATGATCCATCCCATAGCACCATATCACGACCACTTTCCTGTATCAGGTAACGTCCTAAGTTCTTGTCAGGTGCAAATATTATAGGAGTGTCTTTTGGTATTGAATTAACAATTTTTACTGCGTTTGAAGAAGTGCAGATATAATCAGAAAGGGCTTTAATATCAGCCGAACAATTGATATAGGAAATTACTTTATGGTTAGGATGCTTCTTTTTGAATTCTGCAAACGGTTCGGCAGGACATGAGTCTGCCAGGGAGCAACCGGCTTCAAGGTCTGGTAAGACAACGGTTTTATCAGGACTTAATATTTTGGCAGTCTCGGCCATAAAATGTACTCCTGCAAAAACTATCATATCGGCATCTGTTTCAGCTGCCTGTTGTGATAACTGCAAGCTGTCGCCCACAAAGTCGGCTATATCCTGGATATCACCGGTTTGGTAGTAATGAGCGAGGATAACAGCATTTTTCTCTTTCTTGAGCCGTTTTATTTCTTCTACGTAATCCATAGCACTTATATAACACAAAATTAAGTAAAGAAATAATAATCCTGTCTTACAGCAACCTATATAATCTTCTTTTGTTCATTCTGTTATAAGCATTAGTTTAGAGTAACCGATAAAATAATATTGTTACTATGTCTAAAGATTTATCAAAAATGAAATTTGCAACCAAAGCAATTCATGCTGGCGTAAACCCGGATGAGGCTACTGGTGCTATTATGACGCCTATTTATCAAACTTCCACCTTTGTACAGGAGAAAGTAGGAGAACATAAAGGATTTGAATATTCACGCTCTGGCAATCCAACCAGGCAGGCCCTTGAAAACAGTCTTGCTGAGCTCGAAAATGGTAAGTATGGATTAGCATTTGGTAGTGGTATGGCGGCTACTGATGCGATACTTAAATTGCTGGAGCCAGGAGATGAGGTGGTTTCTTCAGGTGATCTTTATGGAGGATCCTACCGGATTTTCACTAAGATGTACACAAAGTACGGTATCAAATTCCATTTTGTAGATATGGCTGATCATCAAAAAGTTGATGAGCATATTACGGAAAAGACAAAAATGATCTGGTTAGAATCACCAACCAATCCATTGCTTAATATTATTGATATTAAAGCTATGGCTGATTTGGCCAGGGCAAATAATTGTTTGTTGGCTGTAGATAATACGTTTGCAACACCTTTTTTGCAAAATCCTCTTGATTTAGGGGCAGATATTGTAATGCACTCTGCTACTAAATACCTTGGAGGACACTCGGATGTAGTAATGGGTGCTGTGATAACAAGTGACGATGAGTTGGCAAAGAGTCTATATTTTATTCAAAATAGCAGTGGTGCAGTTTGTGGCCCCATGGATAGCTTTTTAGTCTTAAGAGGTATCAAAACGTTGCATTTGCGTATGCAAAAGCATTGTGAAAATGGTAAGGCTATTGCTGAATTTCTCCAAAACCATCCAAAGGTTAAAGATGTTTACTGGCCGGGCCTTCCAGATCACCCTAACCATGATATAGCAAGAAAGCAAATGCGTGGCTTTGGAGGTATGATGTCCTTTGCTTTGAAGGATAATAGCCTCGAAAATGCTATGCAGGTAATCGAAGGCGTACAGATATTTTCATTGGCAGAGTCGCTGGGAGGTGTAGAATCGCTGATTGGTCACCCGGCCAGCATGACCCATGCTTCTGTGCCTAAAGAAGAGAGAGAAAAAGTTGGTATTGTTGATTCCCTGATCAGGTTAAGTGTTGGAGTAGAAGATGCAGCGGATTTGATTGAGGATTTGGAGCAAGCTTTAGGTTGAGATCTCAAATCTTAAATCTTAAAGCTTAAAGCTAAAGTTTGGAATTTGTTATTTGTAGTTTGTTTATTTAGACAGGTATTCCTCTATTTTCTTATCAGAAAAATCACCTAATCCTTTGATAAAAAGCGTATCATCAAAAGCTTCATTAAGCTGGCCATACTTAAGATAACTTTCCCACACGTAATCTATATACCATTTGGGTTCCTTACCCCATCGTTTATCACTGTGTCGCCTTTTATAGAAGAGTGATTTTGGTATATCCATGAAGATCCTTTTGTTGAAAAGCCGGTTCACTTCTTCATTATAAAAGATTAAAATACCCTCAGTGATAACTATATCGTATTCTCTTACTGCTTTTTCAATATCTTTTTTAAGCAATTCGTAGTCAATAGAAGCAGGTGTTTCCCAATCAATCCGGTCTTTTATTCTGGGGATTTTGTTCTTATCAAGCACATATTCATCCATTGGGATAGCAATGGTTTTTTTATCAGAATACAGATCCCTGATATAATTAGACAGCGTGGTTTTACCGGCTCTGCTTACACCACCTATTCCAATTGAAAGTCCCATTTTTATAACGAGTGCTTTGCTATTTACTTAACACTTTAAACAGGGCAGATAAATCGGGCGTAAGAATAATCTCGGTTCTTCTATTAAGTTGCTTGTTCTCTTTAGAGTCATTCATGGCAACCGGGAAATGCTCGCCACGGCCCGCAGCTGTTAGGTTTCTTGAATTTACACCATTATTCTCTAAAATTTTCACAATTGAAGTAGCACGCATAACGCTTAGGTCCCAGTTATCCTGCATATACTTCGATGTACTCGAAATAGGCACATTATCTGTATGACCTTCAACAAGAATATAAATATCATCGCTATCTTTAATAGCATCAGCAAGTTGAGCTAAAGCCTTTTGCCCCTTAGGATCAACAGCGGCACTACCTGATTTGAATAATAATTTCTCGGAAAGAGAAACATAGATACGTCCGTTTCTTTCTTCAACAGTTAGTTCATCCGAGCCAAAGCTTGTTAATGCATCACTTACCGTCTTTTTTAAGTTATGAACAGCTTTTTGTGTCTCTGCAAGCACTTGTTCTAACTCAGCTACTTTTTGTTCACGTTTTTGCAGGCTATCAGCTAGCAGATTATTCTCATTCTTTGACTGGTCTAAAGTTTTTTGTAATGCCATAAGGTGGTTATGCTGGTCTGCAAGGTCGCGATTCAGACGACTACTATTATTAACCGCATTATCGTAATAACCTTGAAGTTTATCATGCTCAGCCTGCAAATCGCTCAGAGCTATTTTCTTCTCTTTCAATTCTTTTTCCAGCACATCTCTATTGGATGTTGTGGTCGAAAGGCTTTCATTTAATGACTCAATATCAGCTTCCAACTGGCTGATTTTATCATTCATTTCATTTAAATCCGCCTCCATTTTAACCTTTTCAGTAAGGAGTTCATCAAATTGTTTCTTGCTTACCACACAAGAAGAGAAGATAATGATGCTTATCAGTAGAAATAGTGAGTAATTAATAATTCTATTCATGGTTCTTATGCTAACTATCTGTACAAATATAACAGGCTAGATTTCTCAAAGGTATTATTCAAGCAATATTATTATCAATTTATTGGTACTAGTACTATTGCTAACTATCTTAACTCAAAATATTGAAAGATATGATAAAAGATGGAATGTTAAAGGCAGATGCTTTAAAAGATAAAACGATTATCGTAACAGGTGGCGGAACCGGTTTGGGTAAATCGATGGGTAAATATATGCTTGAATTAGGCGCCAACCTGGTAATTACCAGTCGTAAAATGGATGTGCTTGAAAAGACAGCTGGTGAGTTGAGCGAAGCAACAGGAGGCAAGGTGCTGCCATTGGTCTGTGATGTTCGAGATTATGAAGCTGTTGAAGAAGTTATAGATGCTTCCATAAATGAATTCGGACAGGTACATGGCGTATTAAACAATGCAGCAGGCAATTTTGTTAGTCCTACGGAAAGGCTTTCTGCTAATGCATTCTCAACAATAATAGATATCGTGCTAAAAGGAACCACCCACTTCACACTGGCAACAGGCAAACGATGGATTAAGGCAAAGCAGGCAGGTACATTCCTGAATATTGTTACCACCTATGCCTATACAGGTTCCGGTTATGTGGTGCCATCGGCAACAGCTAAGGCAGGCGTTCTAGCACTTACGCGTTCACTTGCGGTGGAATGGGCCAAGTATAATATCCGTACCAATGCCATTGCACCTGGTCCATTTCCCACCAAGGGAGCCTGGAGCAGACTTTTACCCGGGAAACTTGCCAAAAAGCTTGATCCTAAAAACAAAGTACCTGTGGGCAGGGTAGGAGAACACCAGGAACTGGCCAACCTTGCGGCATATCTTATGTCTGATTACTCAGCCTACATAAATGGTGAGGTAGTTACCATCGATGGTGGTGAATGGCTAAAAGGTGCCGGTGAGTTTAACATCATGGACATGGTGAGCCCAAAAATGTGGGATATGTTTGAGATGATGAGGAAGAAAAGTCGATAGACACTCGTCCATAGACCATAGCTGTTGCTACTGAACTCTATCGACTATGGACTTAATTTACAGTTTCCTGAGTTTCCCACTCCCCGAAGATCGATTACTTACCTTATCAGGATCTCCCTTATAACGAACGCTTCCACTGCCACTAATTCTTGACTCAATTTCTTCAGTTGCCCAGACAGAAGCACTACCCGAACCACTAATTCTGATAGATACGGTTTCCACTTCAAAGTCAACAGCATCTATACTCCCTGAACCACTAACTGATATGGAATTAGTCTTCCCTTTACCATTAAGTTCAATACTGCCAGAGCCGGAAATACTGCAATCAACTTCTTCGGCATCAAGATCAAGGTCTATGTCACCTGATCCACTTACTGATAAGTCAACAAAATCTCCGTTCAGTTTTCCAATACTAATGGCATCACCAGAGCCACTTACGGAAACACCATCAAA
>JBDLIU010000052.1:0-20625 GCA_039714715.1 Bacteroidota bacterium | reverse complement strand
CATTAATGTATCCAGCTGTATGTTAAAGTCTGGTGGCCTGTTGTGTATGATGCCAACAAACTGTTTTACGATACCACGTTTCTCGAGGTCTTCCTGTAGATAATTGACAATGACCAGTGAGCCTGACGTATCGGGAGTTTCAATCTGCGCTTGAAGTAATTCTATTATGTTATCGAGTGAATCAGAAGCAAATCGCCCTTCGTAATGTTTGCCGTAAACTGCCATACTGTTAATAGACACCTGCTCAGATTTAATCTTTTTAAATCCAC
This sequence comes from Bacteroidota bacterium, assembly GCA_039714715.1. Classification (GTDB taxonomy): domain Bacteria; phylum Bacteroidota; class Bacteroidia; order Cytophagales; family Cyclobacteriaceae; genus S012-113. Next base: position 20,356 of record JBDLIU010000052.1, on the reverse strand, counting down.
CCAACATGTAGTTTACTGCCAAACCACCTAGTACAATGAGCCCTCCAAGTATCAGAAATTTTTTCATAACGGCTAGAATATATAGCGTAGTCCAACTCCTCCCTGAACTTTAAAGAATTCGTAATCGGTCATGATACTATACATGCCATTCAATTCGAAAAAGGCAGAGACCGGAAGATCGAAATAGGAATATTCAATTCCTATACCCACATCAGGCCCCATGTAATCAATCTGTCGGGTGAAAGATCCAAAAATTGTTCCAGTTGGGCTTAATTCAGCATTATACCCATATTGAATGCTTACATATCGGAATTGCCATCCAAGGCTGATATAATATTCAAACCCTTTAAACATTTTTGGTGCTTTTCGGTAATAACTTGCTTTGACAGCCATATAGGTATCCCTATTAACTTTATGATTAAAGTAGGTAGTTGTATCTCCCTGAGGGAAGTTATCAAAGAATTCTGAATATTGGCTTTTATATAAACCATGAGCACCAAAGCCGGCATCAACAGAAAATGCGAGCCATGAGGTGGCATAAAGCTTAAATGTGGCAGCAAACGGATCCCCGATTTTTACACCAATTCCCTGGTAAGGATATTCATTAACGATGTTTTGCGGGCAAATCACCTTCATTTTTTTATTATTAAAAAATCGAGCAGGTTGATGCCTCTTGCCGTAAATCTGGTTCAAACTTTTGTTGTAGCGCTTCTGGGCAGATGCGCCAAAAAATATAAAAAGAAAGCCAACCAGTAAAACTATTCTCAGCTTGAACATCATTGCAAATATACGGGTTTAAGCATTTGGAAGTATTCCTGTTTTTACCAATCTAACCTACTTCTTTATACTGCATTTGGTAAAGTTGTTCATAGTAACCGCCTTTGCTTAAAAGCTCTTCATGTGTTCCGGTTTCTTTTATTTCACCTTTGTCAATAACGAGTATTTTGTTAGCATGTTGAATTGTAGAAAGCCGGTGTGCAATCACTATAGAAGTTCTTCCATACATCATTCTATTAATGGCTAGTTTAATCATTTCCTCTGTTTCAGAATCCACTGATGAGGTGGCTTCATCCAGTACAATGATGCCAGGATTATAAACCATGGCCCTTACAAAAGAGATTAACTGTCTCTGCCCCACACTCAATCCCGCACCTCTTTCCAGCACATTGTAGTCGAGTCCTCCCGGCATCTTTTTAATAAAGCTGTCAGCACCTACCATCTCTGCTGCATCCCATACCTGTTCCTTGCTGATCTCGCTGTTACCTAACGTAATATTATTATAAATCGTATCAGAAAAAAGGAAAACATCCTGCAATACAATACCTACATGCTTTCTAAGTGTTTCGAGCTTATAATCATCGGTATCTACGCCATCAATCAGCAGTTGACCTTTATTGATCGGGTATAATCTTGTTAATAAATTAATAATAGATGACTTACCGGCCCCTGTTGCTCCCACCAGGGCAATAGATTCGCCAGGGTTAGCAGTGAACGATACATTTTTCAACACATAATTATCATCATCATAGGCAAACCAAACATTTTTAACCTCAACTTTTCCTGAAAATTCTGCGGGCTCGATAGTTCCATCATCACACACAAAATCGTTGTTGTCCAGTAGGTTGATTATTCTTGAGGTGCTCACAACTCCCATCTGCAGGGTGTTAAACCTGTCTGCCAACTGGCGGATAGGCCTGAAGAACATCTGGATGTACATGATAAATGCCATTAGCATACCAAGAGTGATGCCTGTTTCTGAGGGGTTAAGAGCAGCACTGGCTCCATACCATATTAAAAGGGCTATTCCGGTTGCACCAATGATATCGGCCACCGGGAAATAAATTGAGTAGTAAAGAATAGAACGGATATTGGCTTTTTTATGCTCCTCGTTAATTTTTTTGAATTTTTGATACTCGGATTTCTCACTGTTGAATATCTGGACAATGCTCATGCCGCTTACATGCTCCTGAACAAATGAGTTAAGGTTGGCTACTGCATTGCGAACATTGTTAAAACTGACCTTAACCTTTTCTTTAAAAACATAGGTGGCAAACATAAGTAGAGGCAGGGTGATCAGGCAGACCAGGGCGAGTTTCCAGCTTGCATAAAACATAAACCCAATGATGAATAACAATTGAAGCAAATCACCTACAATAGATGCCAGCCCCTGGCTGAATACTTCAGAAAGTGTTTCAATATCTGATATTACCCTGGTTACCAGCCTGCCTATTGGCGTGTTGTCATAAAATTTTAACCGTAGTTTTAAAAGGTGATCATAGAGCTTTATCCGAATGTCTTTTACAATATACTGACCAATCCATCCCGACAAATAGGTGTATAAGTACTGCACAATAGCCTGCAATCCAAGCAATCCCACAATGAGGTATATCATGAACAGCAATCCCTGGAAATCGCCTTCTGCCACTTCATTATCAATGGTAAGTTGTATCAAATACGGCCGAATAGGGATCAATGCTGCAGAAAGTGTGGTTAATAGCACCAGGAGAATAAACCGACCACGATATGGCCCGATAAACTGGATGAGTCGTTTGATAACGTTCCAGTCAACAATTTTCTTTGCTGATGTCTTGGGGTCGTTCACGGATGCTAAATAAAAACTTCTTTTGGGTACCTAACCTCGCAAAGATACAAACCTCTGGCCGGAACTGCCTGCCCTGCTTTGGTTCTGTCTTTTGCCTCTATTATTTTGTTAAACTCTTCCAGGCTTATTTTGTTATTCCCCACATTGAGTAATGTGCCTACTATAGCCCTTACCATACCCCTGAGAAACCTGTTAGCTGATATGTGGAAGGTTACACCATCTCCTTCTTTTACCCATTCTGCCCTGGTAATGGTACAATTAAAATTATTAACCTCTGTTTTAACCTTAGAGAAAGAGGTGAAGTCATGCGTGCCTGTTAGAAATTTGCATGCTTTATTCATCAGGTCGAAGTCTGGCGCTGAGGGCAGGAAATGATATTCATTTTCTTTGAAAGGAGATTTTGAGAACTGAATATGATACTCATAACTTCTGCTAATGGCATCAAAGCGGGCATGGGCTTCTTCTTTAACCTTATGGATTGCATTCACTACAATATCATTCGGCAACACGCCATTTAATTTATGTATTAATGTTCCTGGTGAGATTTCTTCAGGCAAGTCTGCATGAAAAACCTGTTCTTTCGCATGAACACCAGTGTCGGTTCGTCCGCTACCTAAGGTTTCAATACTGTTTTGAAAAATAGTTTTTAACGCTATATTGATTTCTTCCTGCACCGTGTTGGCATTGGGTTGAGCCTGCCAACCATGATAATTTGTGCCTTTGTATGATATGAAGAAGAAGTATCTCAAATTGTTAATAGGTTAATTATTATTTTAAGTTCACAGTTGATAACTACCATGTGTTTTTTACTTTTGCCATCCAATATCGACTTCAAATATGATACAAAGAATTCAAACAGTCTTTCTTTTTCTGGCGATTATAGCGCTGGGTGCATTTAATTATTTTCCTTATTGGATCGTAAAACCCGGAACTGTAGGTGAAGGTGCCAGTCTGATGACATATGGTTTTGCAGGTGAGGTAGAAGGAGAATTTTTTATCAAATATGAATTCTATCCTGTAGTAGCAGCGTTATCAGTATTGGCTATCATTATTGCCCTGATAGAGGTATTCATGTTTAAAAATAGAGGAGCTCAACTGAAACTGGCAGTAACCAATTCGTTTCTTATGTCAATTAACCTGGCGGTGATGGTCTATTTTGTGTATATGCTTCAGAAAGAATACGAAGGAGCAATTGGAATAGGGGTATACATAATGGCCTTTGCCATGGTTATGAATATGCTGGCCAGGAGATTTATTCAGAAAGATGAACGCCTTGTTCGGTCTGTTGACAGACTCCGCTAAGATTTAGGAGAATATTATCTCAATAACTTTAATATGGGGAAAAAATATGTTTCTTTCTTCCTGCTGGTACGTATTGTATTTACAATAATCATAATGATGTTGAATAAGTAGAGGCCACATAATACCATTATTAGACTGAACAACGAAACCTGGAGATCTGTGAACATCTTAATAACCAACATGAATGGAGCTATCATAAATATTAGAATGGTCCAGGTAATTTGAAAGTTAAGTATAGCTTTACCGATTTTATCAACATTTTTAATCTTATCTTTTTTAATAATCCACAGTGCCAAAGGAATAATGATGCCCAGTAGTGGAAAAACGAATGCAAGTGCAGATAAATGTAATAGCATCAAATAATTAGGATCTTCCTGTATTTGCCAATCAGTAATCTCATCAGGAGCAACATCAAATGCATCAGCAAGCCTTTTAAGAGAATCTCCTAAGGGTTCAGTTTCACCATTTTCTATACGCTGGATTGTCCGTAGACTTAGGCCCGACTTCTCCGCCAGTTCATCTTGAGAGTATCCTTTACGATGTCTTAATTCTTTTATTTTTTTTGATAGTTCCTCGTTCTTCATGTTTTTGTGTTTGAGACAAAAGTAATAACCACGATTATTGCGAACTACGTCATGTTTGCGACATGTTTACGTCATCCTTGTCATAATATTAAACTTCTTCTAAAACTGTTCTAAAAGCAACTGCTTTATCAGAGAATTTCTCTTGATGATCGGCTTGCAATCTATTGGCATCCAATGCCTGGTATAGCTGTAACTCTGCCATGTTTTTTGCGAAATATTGAACGGAATAGGTGATGGCATTATCTTTTTCAAGCAGTACCCTGTACAATTTCCAATTCTCGAATCGCTTGGTAGCCATCACATCGGGGATATGTTTTTCTTTTATCCATTTGAGCCACTCATCATGGATTGATTCATCTACGGATACGGTTACGTTGTACAAAATCATAGTTATTTATATTATTAGATGGCTAAAATAAAAAGAGGTTGTCAGAATTAACTAACAACCTCTATGATAAACCTAACCTAACACTTAGAAGTTTCTTCCCGGCCTTCTAAAACCAGTACCTTGTTTTTGTCCAGGATTCCCCATACGCATGCATGGGCCTTGCCCACCCCTTCCTTTATTGAAACCATTGCGAGGGCCTCTATTGCTATCGAAGATAACACGCTGCTCTTCGGTAAGCACTTTTCTTACTTCCTGGTGAGTGGCTGCTCTAAGTTTAGCCATTTCAGCTCTAATTCCTGCATTTTGATCAATAAGCTTGTTAATGGCTTTCATGTCGGGTGCATCAGATGTTTGCAGTGTTCTAAGCTTTGCCATATTCTCATTAAGTTTATTTCTTAATGAGAGAGTTTCTTTCTGCACCTTTAGATGCAGATCTTTAATTTGCGTTTGCTGATCTTCGGTCAAATCTAGACCAAGCATCGCAAATCCTTGTCCATTGGCAGGGCCGCGTTGGTACCCTTGCCCCATTCTTGGTTGTGCATTTGTTACATTGGTAACCAGTACTCCAAGTACTATGACTACCACCATTTTTACTAACCTGTTCATAATTTTAAATTTTATAGTCCTATTTATTTTGATCCTTTTCTTCCATACTCGGGGGACATTCCATGTCTCCTTTGGTTCATTTGTCCTATCTTATTCAGGAATAATGGTAATTGATCGTTGTTCAGAACCTGTCTGAGCTCCAGGTTCATATCCATCATGGCCTTGTCCATCATTAATATGAGTTCAGCCTGAAATCCTGCCAGTTCCTTATACCTGCTTGTATCTACCTCTGGTAAGCTCATTATTTTAATCATCTCTTTCCTGTTCATGCTCATTTCTTGCGCAATATTTGTACGCTGCTCCAGGTGCTGTTCCCAAATTGCATTGAACTGTCCTTGTTGTTCTTCTGATAAGTTCAAGTCACGTGATAAATAGTATATACTTCTTTGTCCTTGCCTCGAACCTCTGGTTCCATCTCTTGGCATTCTGCGCTCAATATTGTCTCTATTTAGAATATCTCTTTTAAAATTATATCGGTGATACCAAATGGTTCCCAGCGATGAAAGGTTAAGAACAACCAGGATGATAATTCCCCAGACGATTAGATTCTTTTTAGTTTGTGCTTCCATTGTCTTCATTCATTGTAATCCAAACAGAATAATCCGAAGGTAATACAGGAGCAAACTCTTCAGAGGCTAATTCAATTTCATTATCAGGTATGGTCAATAAATCAAGCTCGCCATTACCAATAAATATTCCCAAAGCAATACTGGCAGCAACTGCCAAAGGCTTTAACACATTAAAGAATACATGTACTGCCCTGTTTTCTTGTTGTTTTTCAAGTCTTGCTTCAAACCTGGTATAGAAAAATGGATCAGGGTCGAGTTCTTTAACGAGATTAATCGAGCCATAAGTAGCTTCAACCTTTTGATAAAGTTCTTTGCAATCAGCACATTGGGCCAGGTGATCCTCAAATTGGATTCGTAAATCCTCGTCCAGCTCTTTATCAAGGTAAAACAGAATATTATCGGTGACTATCTTGCAATCCATTGCCTGTTTTTTGTATGTAAGACAACGTTGGTTAGAATAACTTGCGCATTATGTAAGATTTTTTGAAAGTTTTAACCTTGATAGGGGTCTAAGTTTAGGAAGTCTAGATTTTTGACCCTATCTTAAAACATGGATGAAGCCGGTCTGATAGCACGCTTACAAGCTAAGGATGAAAAAGCTTTTAAGGAACTGGTAGAAACTTACCAGGGCATGGTTTATAGAACATGTTTTGGTTTTCTGCATAGCACTGAAGATGCCGAAGACATGGCCCAGGAGGTTTTTATCCAGGTTTACAATTCAATTGAAAAATTCAGAGGTGCTTCTAAATTGAGTACCTGGCTATATCGAATTGCCGTTAACAAAAGCTTGAATAAATTAAGAGGAAGCAAGGTAAGATTCCTTACAAATATTGATACAATATTCGAAAAGCCACAAAACAAAGTAGAAGAAAACCCTTTCGGCACACTCGAGAACAAGGAGAAAGCAGATATGATAAATAGAGCCATTGATCAACTGCCGGTTAATCAGCGTACTGCCTTCATATTAAGTAAATACGAGGATGTACCTAATAAACAAATAGCCAAAATTATGGAATTGTCGCTTTCATCTATTGAGGCTCTTCATCACAGGGCAAAAAAGAATCTTCAAAAATTACTGGTTGGTTATTATCGCAATCAGTAGAAGTTTTTTAATGGCCAAAGGTTGGTTTCATGTGAAAAAAGCTGATTAGTAGCTTCAGTTTCATTCTCATATATTCTTAACTTTCAGTCGCATAAGTTTGGATTAAAGAAATATTAATTTTGATTTTAACAATGTAGTTATATTTTTGCAGACACTAAATAAGTTTTTGTATTAGCTCCCCGTCTTGATTGTAATAGGTTCCATAATAGCTCTTATTATCTCGTTTTATCTTTTATCAGAAATAAGCGACAGGTATTTTGTTGTTTCATTAGATAAAATTGCTGAGCGATTAAACATGTCGCATGATATGGCCGGGGCCACCTTGATGGCGGTGGGTTCAAGTGCACCAGAGTTGTTCGTAGCCTTAATTGCAATATTTAAGCCGGGTGGTCATGCGGAGATTGGTGTTGGTACCATAGTTGGCTCTGCATTATTTAATCTATTGGTAATTGTTGGCGCTGTTGGTGTGGTAAGAAAAGCTACATTAGCCTGGCAGCCGGTTGTGCGAGATCTGATTTTTTATGTTATAGCAATTGCAGCACTGTTTTGGGTATTGTCGAGTGGTGAAATAACAACATTTAAAACAATAGTCTTTCTTGTCATATATGTAATTTATGTTTTAGCTGTAATAAACTGGCGTAAATGGTTCAAGTATGAGCAGCTGGATGAAGATCCGGAAGAAGAGGGTGATGATGAACCCAAAAAAGGATGGATGCTGATATTCAAACCGTTTGACTGGTTTTTGAGTTTAATATTCCCCAAACCTAAATATTTCTTCAGTGTATTTTTAATTTCAATTGCTTTCATAGGGGCCTTGTGTTGGATTCTTGTTGAAAGTGCCATTATCATATCTGAATCTTTGAATATCCCCGAAGTGGTAATCGCTCTAACAGTATTAGCTGTTGGTACCTCTGTGCCTGATATGATGTCGTCTGTTATTGTAGCTAAACAAGGGAGAGGCGGGATGGCTGTAAGCAATGGCATAGGATCCAATATATTTGACATATTTGTGGGTCTTGGCCTACCATGGTTAATCAAGTCCCTTTTAGTTGATAAGGCAATTGTTACTAACATGGAGGGTCTGGGCATTTCTATTGTACTGCTGTTTGGCTCAGTGTTGCTCCTCTTATTTGTCCTGATGTTCAACAAATGGAGACTAAACCAGGGATTAGGTCTCTTACTGATACTCCTTTACATTGGGTATGTCGTATGGGAGATTGTTAAAATCTATTTCTTTTAGGAATTAAGCTAAATCTGAATCCTGGATTAATATATTAAAACAAAAAACTAATAATATTAGTAAATACTAAATAAAATAGCTACCTTTCGCTATGGAAAATCAAATAAGTAGCGGGAGAGGAACATTAATTAATCCTCAGAATAAGTTCAGAAACAATTTCTTAGGGAAGTTTCATAAGGAAGGAATAGATGATTTTGAGTTTTCGTTGCCAAGAACAGTGTTCATCAATGAGTATCCAAAATCAATTGTAAGTAAAAATGATAGTCCTGATATCCCATTCGATTTTTCCATTAATCCTTACCAGGGATGTGAGCATGGATGCGTTTATTGCTATGCCCGGGAATCGCATCAGTTTTGGGGCTATAGTGCAGGGCTGGATTTTGAATCAAAAATAATTGTGAAACACAATGCCCCTGAATTATTGGAAAAGACATTGCTTAATCCAAAATGGAAGGTAGCCCCAATCACTTTTTCAGGGAATACAGATTGTTATCAACCAGCCGAAAGGAAATACAAAATAACAAGAGAGTTATTAAAAATTTGTTTGAAATACCGTAATCCGGTAAGTATAATTACCAAGAACATGTTAATCCTGCGCGACATTGATATTCTAACCGAATTGGCATCTCGTAACCTGGTACATGTTGTAATATCTGTAACTACGTTTAATGAAGAATTAAGGAGGAATCTTGAACCGAGAAGTGTGACTGCTGATAAACGACTAAAGACAGTTAAAAAACTAACCGAGGCGGGTATCCCTACAGGTGTAATGATCGCACCGATTATACCGGGGCTTAATATAAATGAAGTTCCACTTATTATTGAAAGAGCAGCTGAAGCAGGGGCCTTTGATGTTAGCCACACAGTCTTGAGACTTAATGGAGCTATTGAAGAAATATTTATCAATTGGCTAAAAGCAGTTTACCCGGAGAAGGCTCAAAAGATATTAACGCAAGTACAATCTATACATGGTGGCAAGGTGAATGACAGTCGTTTTATGAAACGGATGCTGGGTGAGGGGAAAATAGCTGATATGATTTCGCAGATGATGAAGATTGGTAGAAAAAGATACTTCAAAAATCCGGGCTTCCCTGCTTTCGACACCTCAAAATTCAGAATGGGTGGAATGTATACGATTTGGTAATTTATACTGGTCGTCCCGACATGTCGGGACGACCAGTATTTAGTTTGTTTAATTCTACATATCTTCCTTAGCTAATTCAGGCACAATCCCCATATTGTACCAGGCAAAAGCATATCGGTCTGCATATTGCTCGATTGTTTTTGTAATAGGGGTTCCGGCTCCATGACCTGCATCGGTTTCAATCCTGATCAAAACAGGATTTGCTCCTGCATGGGCATTTTGCAAAGTGGCTGCAAATTTGAATGAGTGAGCAGGTACAACCCTGTCGTCATGGTCTGCTGTGGTTACCATGGTGGCAGGGTAAGCGGTTCCTGGATTCAGATTGTGAAGCGGAGAATAGCCTTTAAGGTATTCAAACATTTCTTCTGATTCTTCTGCTGTGCCGTAGTCAAATGCCCAACCGGCTCCGGCAGTAAACTTGTTATAGCGGAGCATATCCATTACTCCTACTGCAGGGAATGCCACCTTGGCAAGGTCTGGCCTTTGCGTCATGGTAGCTCCCACTAATAATCCTCCGTTAGAGGCTCCTGCAATAGCGAGATATTCATTAGAGGTATACCCTTGTTCAATCAGGTATTCTCCGGCAGCAATAAAGTCATCAAAAACATTTTGCTTTTGCATTTTAGTTCCGGCCAGATGCCATTTTTCACCATATTCACCACCACCTCTCAAGTTGGGTTGAGCATAGATCCCACCATTTTCGAGCCATACAATTCTGCTGGTGCTAAATGAAGGTCTTAAGCTAATATTGAATCCTCCATAAGCATATAAATAAGTAGGATTTTTACCATTGAGCTCAATCCCTTTTTTATAAACGATGAACATAGGTACTTCGGTTCCATCTTTACTTGTGTAAAATACCTGCTTGGTTTCATAATCATCCGGATTAAAATCAACTTCTGGCTGACGATATAAAGTAGACTCACCTGTTTCAATATTATACTTATAAATGGTTGATGGTGATGTGAATGATGTGAAGGAATAATACACATCAGTATCTGTAACCTCTCCCCCCAAACCTGAGGCTGTACCTAATCCGGGAAGTTTGATTTCCCTTTCCATTTCACCATTTCGATTGTATTGAAGCACCTTAGTTTTCGCATCCTCCAGGTAGAAAGTAAAAATCTTTTTACCTGCAGTGGTAGCGCTCATAACCATATCATTTTCCGGGATCACATCTACCCAGTTTTCAGGTTGAGGATTGGCGGCATCTACCTTAACAATACGGTTATTGGGGGCGTCCAATTTAGTATGAATAAAGAGAGTAGATTCTTCATTATCCATAACATAATGGTCATTGTCAAAATTATCTACAATCTTAATCATCTCAGAATCTTCCTGGGATAGATCTTTTATATATAATTCATTTCCTGATGTGCTTGTAGCAGCTGTTAATACCAGGTAGTTTTCATCTTCTGTCAAATAGGCACCCACATATCTTCTAACTTCTTCTTCCCCAAAAATCACTTTGTCCTCTGACTGGCTCGTGCCCAATTTATGATAATATACTTTATGCTGTTGTGTCATTTCTGAAAGTTCACTGCCATCAGGTTTATCATAGCTACTGTAATAGAAGCCATCATTCCCTTGCCATGACAGGCCACTGAACTTGATATTTTTCAAAGTATCTCCTACAACCTCTTTGGTTTCAGTATTCATGACAATTGCTTTTCGCCAGTCAGAACCTCCTTCTGAAATCAGGTACCCAATAAGAGAACCGTCTTTAGTATAGCTTGTGCTGGATAATGAAATAGTACCATCTTCCTTGAACTTATTAGGATCGAGAAAGACTTCATCTTCACCACCATCTATATGTTGCCTGTACAACACATTCTGGTTTTGTAATCCATCATTACGGTAGAAATAATTGTAGTTCCCGTGTTTTCTGGGAGCACCAATACGTTCATAATTGAGTAAGTGCTCAAGACGATCTTTGATTTTATCCCGGAAAGTAATGTTATTCAGATAAGAAAAAGTCACTTCATTCTGTGCTTTTACCCATTCTCCTGTTTCATCCGACCGATCATCTTCCAGCCAGCGGTAAGGATCAGCAACTTCTACCCCAAAATAAGTATCAATGTGATCAACTGTCTTCGTTTCAGGATAGCTTGATATTACTTCCTGTTTCTGCTGGTTACATGCTACAAAAAATAGCATTATCGTAACCATGACAAAGTATAAATTCTTCATGATTATGTTTTTTATAAAAATAATGATTCTGGCCCTGCTTTTTTAGAGATTTATTTAAATGGCCTGTTTATTTTAATGGAGATATCTTTTCTGGAATCTATTTACCTCTTCCTGGCTACCCAGAATGATGATATTACCACCTGGCTGCAGTATAGTGGATGCAGGAGGATTAATTTGAAAGGCGCCTTGGGTAGACTGGTATGCAAGAACAGATACCCCCGTGTCTTTTCTAATATCCAGATCTTCAATTGATTTGTTCTGGTATTCAGGTTTTAAGTCTTCTTGTTTTACCTGTTCAACATTAAATATGCCTTCAACCCCTTCCAGCATATTAAGGAAATGAATTACAGCTGGCTTGGTTATTAGTTGTGCCATGTGTTTACCTCCTAATGAATCCGGCATTATAACAGTATCAGCACCTGCCTTGTAAAGCTTTTTTAAGGTAAGCTCACTTGTTGCACGACTAATTATTTGAATTTCAGGGTTGAGTTCTCTTGCAGATAAGGTTATATATACATTATTTGCATCGTTTGGTAAGGCAATAATAATTGACTTAGCACTATCTAATCCGGCCTCTAAAAGCACTTGTTCATCACTTGCATCGCCTATAACAAAAGCCCTGACAGTTTTCGAAAGTTCTTCTTCAACTTCACTACGGTTATCAATCACAACACATGTTTGATTGCTTTTTTTAAGCTCTGCAACGGCTTTTGAGCCATTTCTACCATAGCCACAAACAATAATATGATTCTTCATTTTCCTTAATGCTTTTTTGTTTGAATAATGCTGATATTGATTCCTGAGCTCTCCTTCAAAAATATAGCGGGCGAGAAAAGTTACTATGTAGGCAAAAACTCCCAGGTTTAACATGATGTACCCACTGGTAAAAATCATACCGCCTTCCGAAAGAGGTCTGGCTTCTCTGTATCCAACGGTGGAAATGGTAATGGCAGTCATAAAGATGGCTTCTGTAAAAGAATAATTTTCTAATATCATAAATCCAATTACGCCTGTTGCAATACTGGTGGAGGCAAGGGCGAAACCAATAACTACTTTTCTTAAACCAGTGTTCATGTTCACAAAAATATATTAAATATCAATGAACTTTCTGTACTATGGTAATTTAAGAAGGAAATACAAAATGAAAATCACTAACTTTATGTATAGTTCTAATACTTGAATATGGCAGTTAATCCAGGGAAAAAAGGTTGGCTCAAAGAATATTTGGAGTTCCGGAAAGGAATCTTCCAATCTTTTTATACGGATACTCCCAGAGGGAATCATCCGGAGGAGTCGCTCTACCAGCTTCTTCGACCCAATGGATTGCTATATGGTCACCCTATTCTTAGAAACGGTAATACCGAGACATCAGAAGATTTACCAAGAATCCATAAGATTAAGATATTGATGGCCGAAAGTCTGATAAATGGGTCGCTTATTCTCCATCATCGTGAGGTAGCTTCAGCTAAAGAATTTTCTGAAGTAATGTTAATTACTGTTCAAAATATCGGGGAGTTTTATAATAAGGTCTATCCGGAATTATCTGTTCCTTCAAGAACATTATTTGGTCGCAGGAAATCCCCTCTGGAAATTGCCGAAGCAACCTTAGAAAAAAGGGTACAGCTTAATAATGATAAAGATGACTTCTGGGCTAACTTTTTCAATAATAGCCTGCTATTCCTCGATATCTATTTCTTCGGTCAATGGATGCATGCCAATATCGATAGAAATGTTGCCGTATTTTTCAAAACAGAAAAAGAGGCACTTAGATTTTCTGTTGTAAAAGTGATAACAGCTGCAGCACATGCCAATAAGAATATTGAAGATGAGGAGCAGGGACTTTTCGACTATTTTCTTAATTCTTCGCATTTAAACAACAGGCAGAAAAAAGAAGCACAGAAGATTTTCAGGGAAGGAGTTTCACTCAAAGAAATCGAACTGCCTACCCATAACTCCTGGATATTGAAGAAGTACTTTCTTGAACTGGCGATTCTTACAGTTTGGGCGGATCGAAGACTTGAGGATTCTGAATACCAGTTTCTAAAAGAGTTTAATGATTCGTTAGGATTTTATGAGGAAGATCTTGAAAATAGCCTGTTAGCAGTTGAAGGGTTCGTTTTAGAACATTGGGAATATCTTGAGGCCCTTAGAACAGAACACGATTATAGTGAAGTATCGCATGAGTATATCCAACATATTAAAAAGTTAATAGAACGAAATGCGCTGCATATAAGTACTGAAATTGAAGGCAAATCAGATTTGAATTTACTTTTACGCAAAGCAAGATCAGCCAACCTTACTAATGAGGAAGCAACCAAACTAAAAGAAGAGCTGGTATCAGTACTTAAAAAGGTGCCAACATTTGTAATCATTGGCTTACCAACCACTTTTTTAACTCTGCCTATGCTTATGAAAATTCTGCCGGACAGTGTCATCCCTGATAATTAAGTAATTAAATACATTGCTTCGTTAGATCACAAATTTTTATTAAATTACAGTAGACCAATTTACTATCAATTATGTACGATTTTAAAAGACTGCTGGTATGTCTCGATCAGTCAGATATGGATAAATCTCTTATTAAAGCTGCAGCAGAATATGCAACTTTTGGGAAGGCCGATAATATCTATTTTGTTACAGTAGTCAAGTCATTGCAGCTTCCGGATCAAGTAAAAGATAAGTTCCCTGAGTACAGGACACCTGTAGATGAAAAAATTGAGGCTGATATGAGGGAGTCTATTTCCAATGAGTTTCAGGGGGTATCTTGTGACTTTCATTTTGACGTACTTGAAGGTGATCCCACTCATCAGATAATACGCTGGTCTCAGGTAAAAGAAATTGACTTAATTATTCTTGGCAAGAAACAGTACCATATTGGGAAAGGGGTAGTATCCAGGAATATTGTGAATATTGTTCATTGTTCTGCACTTTTCGTAACGGCCAATAGCATGATTGAGCCCAAATCTGTTTTGTTGGCAACAGACTTTTCTAAGGCTTCGCATTTAGCGTATCAAAAAGCTGTTAAGATAGCCAATATCGTAAAGGCTTCTCTCACCTGTATCCATACCTATGAAATACCAACAGCCTTTCACGCCACTGGTAGCACCTATGATGAGTTTGGAGAGATAATGAAGAAATACTCATCAGATGAATACGAAAAGTTTATTGGTGAAGAAGACACTTCAGTGCCGGAAACTAAGGCAGATTTCCTGATTGATAAGCATGGGAATCCTGACAGGATAATAAGTGGTTACGCCAGCCTGCATCACTTCGACCTGGTTGTAATAGGATCCAAAGGAAGAACGGCTTTGTCATCTGTACTTCTAGGAAGCGTAGCGGCCAAAATGGTGGAATCTGACATGGATATTCCAATCCTGGTAATCAAGACAAAAGAAGATAATCTAAAACTAGTTGAGGCTATCCTTCAATTTTAATCCGGGTTAAACTACCATAAAACTTTGATCCTGTTCTCGTAATCTCGGGGAGATTGCATGATTATTTTTTCATGGTGTTTAAGTTTCAAGGAGTCTATCAGAAGTGATTTCTGATAACGATTAAGCCAGATATTAAGTTCGGTACTTGACTGGGTCACAAGATTGCTTTTATTGAGACTAATACTGATTTGTCTTAACTCTGCTGGATCGTCAAGGTAGTAGAGACTTATTTTTTCAATAGGTGAATTACTTCCTTCTGCCAGCGTATATTGATCGATTAGTAAATTACTGTTATCATCTTCGATTTTAGAATTCAATTTTATGTAACCCCTTACCTGTGGTGAATTCAGATCAATTTCAGCCAGTTTTGATAATTCCTGTTTCCAAAAACCCGAATCAGATATATCAATGTTCACTGATTCGACAACGTCATTCAAAATAAATGTTTTGTTAACTGAGGGAGTTCTTGAACTCATGTTGTTTGCCAATTGAATACCTAATCCGGGTATGTCAAACCAGTTGGATTTAACTGATTTAACATCATCAGTACAACTACTTAATACAATTATGGCAAACAATAAAACTATTACTCTCATCCGATTAACACCTCGCCTGTCATATCCTCCGGAATATCAATACCCATAAGTGTTAAGATGGTAGGGGCAAGGTCTCCAAGTTTTCCGTCTTTTATATTGCCCTTAAAACTATTACTTGCCAGGATAAAAGGGACCTGGTTAGTGGTATGCGCAGTATTAGGGCTACCATCTCCATTGAGCATTAGGTCTGAGTTTCCATGATCTGCTATAAGAATTACAGAATAATCATTACTTAAAGCAGAATCAATCACCATGCCTGCATATTTGTCAACAGTCTCACAAGCCTGCACTGCAGCATTAAAAATCCCAGTGTGTCCAACCATATCCGGATTGGCGAAATTAAGGCAGATAAAATCAGCACTTTGCTTATTGATTTCCGGAATGATGCTTTCGGCTACTTCCTGGGCACTCATCTCAGGCTTTAGATCATAGGTTGCCACCTTAGGAGATGGGCATAAAATTCTGGTTTCTCCTTCAAAAGGCGTTTCTCTACCACCATTGAAGAAGAATGTAACGTGAGCATATTTTTCTGTTTCAGCAATACGGATTTGCTTTTTACCTTCATTTTGTAGTACCTCACCCAATGTGTTGGATAGGTCATCCTTATCATAAATAACCTTTACCTCTTTAAAACTATCATCATAATTAGTCATGGTGATATAGTCAAGGTTCAATTTATGCATACCATGTTCATGCATATCTTCCTGGCTCAAAACCTGTGTTATTTCACGGCCACGGTCGGTGCGGAAGTTAAAACTGATAACGATATCTCCATCCTTTATTACTCCAACAGGCTTTGCTTTGTCATCAGTATGAATGATAGGCTTGATAAACTCATCAGTAATATTGTTATGGTATGAGTGTTCTATCTCCTTATCTATATCCTCAGTAAGCCTGCCGCGACCATATACCATGGCATCGTATGCAATATGAACTCTTTCCCATCTTTTGTCCCTGTCCATGGCATAATAGCGCCCGATTACGGTAGCTATTTGTCCTACATTCTGTTCCAGATGATCTTCAAGTTCTTTTATAAACCCAAGACCACTTTTAGGATCGGTATCGCGGCCATCAGTAAAAGCATGAACAAAAAGGTTTTTAACACCTAATTCATTGGCTGCAGTAGCCAATCCTTTGATATGGTTAATATGAGAGTGTACACCTCCGTCAGAGACTAAACCAAAGAGGTGTATATTTTTATTGTTTTCTGCAGCATCTTTATAGGCTTCCTGCAATACAGGATTCTTAGCCAGAGAACCGTCTTCTACTGCTTTGTTTATTTTTACAAGGTCTTGATAAACCACTCTGCCGGCACCGATATTCATATGTCCAACTTCTGAATTGCCCATTTGGCCATCAGGTAGCCCAACAAACATACCGGAGGCATTTAGTTTAGCATGCATGTGATCTTTATATAATGAATCTATATATGGAGTATTGGCATGATCAATTGCAGATACTTCTTTGTTTGTTGCAATTCCCCAACCATCCAATATCATTAATAACACTTTGTTTTGCATGAAATATTCTGTCTTAATTAGTAAATTTTCTATTTTGCAAATATAACTAATGGGCCGTAGCTTTGTTCAACTTTAAGATGGCATAATTTTAGCTGCAATTATTCTGATGGTCATAAAAAATACTATATCACTATTATTCGTTGTTGGCGCAATGTTCTTTAGCTTCGAATCAGTAGCACAGGAAGATGATTTTGAACTTATCAGTAAAATTATCAATGCCGGGAATGCCAAAGAACTGGTTAAACAATTTGATAAAACCATAGATTTAAATATCGATGGTAAGGAAGCCTCGTACAGCCAGGCACAGGCGGAAGCTGTATTAAAAGACTTTTTTACCCGGAATCCTCCGGAATCATTTGAAATTAATCATCAGGGATCTTCAAAAAATGGGTTACCTTATGCAATTGGTGAATATATCAATGAAGTAGGCAATTATCGTGTTTGGATTAGACTCAAGGAAGTAAACAAACGAAAGGTGATTTATGAAATGAGCTTCATTAAAGAAACAGACTAATAAATGCCTGACCTTCCAGATTACCTTAATTTCAATCAATTAAATCATTATTTAGAAGAAGCGATTAAAGAGGATATTGGTCCCGGAGATCATTCCTCCTTGTCAGTGATTGATCAGGATGCACAGGGGGAGGCTAAGCTGGTTATGAAAGAAACCGGGGTTCTGGCAGGAGTAGAAGCAGCACGAAACGTGTATAGGCTGATTGATAATACGCTTTCAGTAGATTTTCTGGTTGAAGATGGCGCACAGGTGAGTAAAGGAGATATTGTAATGGTGCTTAGGGGCAGTGTGAGATCAATATTGTCTGCAGAAAGGCTTTCACTTAATATATTACAGCGAATGAGTGGTATAGCCACAAAGACTCATAAGCTAACTGAATTAATAAAAGGGACGAAGGCCCAATTGCTTGATACTCGTAAAACAACCCCTAATTTCAGGATGTTTGAAAAATGGGCTGTTTATTTAGGAGGCGGCACCAATCATCGGTTTGCGCTGTATGATATGATTATGTTGAAAGACAACCATAATGATTATGCCGGAGGTATAACCAAGGCTGTTTCTCAAGCCAAAACCTATCTGAAACACCAGTACCTGAATCTTAAGATTGAAGTAGAGACAAGGTCACTTGATGAGGTAAAAGAAGCTTTTGAAGCTGGCGCTGACATCATTATGCTTGATAACATGGGAACAGAGCAAATGAAAGAAGCCGTTGAGATAATCAGCAATAAGTGTAAAGTTGAAGCCAGTGGGGGTATTACCGAACAGAATATTCGAGAAATCGCCGAGACCGGGATTGATTTTATTTCAGTAGGGGCCCTTACTCATAGTTACAAGAGCCTCGATATGAGCTTGAAGGCCGAAATCAGCAGGTAAGCAAAAAAAATGAAAACCATCATTGCAAGGAAGTTGGCAAGGCAGCTCGCAAGCACGACCGCGGCAATCCCCAGACAGGTCTTCTAAGTGCAAGCTTGATAATTGTATATATAAAGAGATTACCTGCCTCCATTCGGTTAACTTATTTCTATTTTAGAATTGTTTCTGACAGAATATCTCAGATATTTGTGGCCATAATTATTTGGAAGAGAAACTATTAGTGGGATTATGATTGTAAAAACAAAAAAATATAAGCTGGAAACAAGCACCTATATAAAGGAAGCGATGAAAAATATTCTCATCAAGCAATGGTGGGTAAGTTTAATAGTGCTGGCATTATTAAGCGGGTATTTTTTCATCCCCAACGTATGGTGGTTCTGGGGTACTTTTATAGCTGTTGTTTTATATCTGCTTTTCTGGCTGATCCAATTTACGGGAGTTACGCAACTGGAGCAATCAAAAATCCTCTTTGAAAAATTATCGTATGAAATAAGCTCTCAGCAGATTTTAATTAAGCTTAGTTCAAAACAAGGCATGCCTATTAAGTGGGAGCAGGTTCAATCTGTCAAGCTTGGTAAAGACAAGATCATTCTGAGTATAAGCAGTGCCCAGATGATATATTTACCCTTTAAGGTTTTCAGAACTGAAAATGAACGTAAATTCGTTGAGACAATTCTGAAGAGGAAAGGATTTATTAAATAGAAGCCTGTATGGCCAACCTCTACAATAGGAAGAAAGAGGAAAAAATCAACAAAGACACAGCCAAAGTCAAGATTGCGCGGTATTGTGCTTACCAGGAAAGGGCACACAAGGAGGTTGAGGAAAAGCTCAAATCTTATGGCCTGAATTATTCGGAGGTAGAGGACCTGCTTGCCTGGTTAATAACAGAAAACTATGTTAATGAGGAACGATATGCCGTTACGGTTGCAGGAGGAAAGTTTCGGGCAAAAAAATGGGGTAAGCTGAAAATACAGCAGTTACTCAAACAAAAAGACATATCTGAATACAGTATTAACAAAGCCCTGGATCAAATTGAAGAAGAGGAGTATTTACATACACTTGAGCAGTTGGTTCGAAATAAATGGGAGAAAACTACGGCACCTAATGTTTATGAACTAAGAAATAAGGTGGCCAAATTTGTTATTGGTAAAGGCTTTGAGCCCGAACTTACCTGGACGCTGATAAAGGACCTAATTAAAGGATAGATTCTATTTTTAAATTGGTATTGTTAAATACTTTCATTTGTTCACCTCAGGAATATATCTTAACATTAAACTCAGAATTGTTATTAGAGTTTTGTGATGAAGGATTAAAGTACAAGAAAATCAGTTACTTAGGCGAGGAGTCATAGCCTAAGCTATGCTGACAAGCCTTCCGCTAGCAGGTGGAGTTAAGTGACTGATTTTGAAGTAATTTAACCATGTAATACCGTGCCTGCGGCAGGCAGGGGAAGTCTAATGACAATTTTGGGTTAAAATTAAACCTCTTTATTTATGGATGTAAGGAAGGCGTGTTACCTTATTCTGGATCAAATAGGAAGTATTATTGGTCAGATATCAGAAGAAGATCTAAGCAAACCGGTTCAGGCATTTACAGGAATAACAATTGGGCAACATTTCAGGCACTCAATTGAATTTCTTCAATGTCTTAAGATAGGTTATAAAAGAGGTGTGATAAATTATGACGATCGTA
>JBDLIU010000051.1:0-20722 GCA_039714715.1 Bacteroidota bacterium | reverse complement strand
AAATTCCATTCCTGATGATCTCAAAATCGGGAGGTGCCAGGATGATGGAAGCGAGTTACTCTTTAATGCAGCTGGCAAAAACTTCGGCAAAACTTAGTTTATTGGCTGAACAAA
The DNA here is from genome assembly GCA_039714715.1 of Bacteroidota bacterium. Classification (GTDB taxonomy): domain Bacteria; phylum Bacteroidota; class Bacteroidia; order Cytophagales; family Cyclobacteriaceae; genus S012-113. The sequence goes on along the minus strand of JBDLIU010000051.1, from coordinate 20,608 downwards.
ATGTTCCCTATATTTCCTTATTAACAGATCCTACCACAGGCGGTGTAACTGCTTCGTTTGCTATGCTGGGAGATTTCAACATTGCAGAACCGGGTGCATTGATAGGGTTTGCAGGTCCACGTGTAATTCGTGAAACCATTGGTAAAGATCTGCCTAAGGGATTCCAGAGTTCAGAATTTGTGCTTGATCATGGTTTCCTTGATTTTATTGTTGATCGAAGGGACTTAAAAACCAAACTGACCACCTTACTTAGAATGCTTGACCAAAAGTAGGTACCTAAACTATCTCTTTTCAGGTAACAATCTCCTTTGAATAAAGTAAATTTACCGGATGCGCCTGGTAAGTCACCCTGTATTATGCAATTACTATCTCACCTACAGGTGTAATGCCAAATGCAGCTTTTGTGATATTTGGGAGCAGCCATCTCCCTATGTTACTCTTAAGGATGTGGGAAATAACCTCAGAGACCTTAAGAAACTTGGCGTAAAGGTTATCGATTTTACCGGGGGCGAACCATTGCTTCACCAGGAGCTGCCTGAAATTTTAAAGATGGCCAAAGACCTGGGATTCATTACCACCATCACAACAAACACACTCTTATACCCCAAAAAAGCAAAGGATATTGCCGGACTGGTGGATATGCTACACTTCTCTCTCGATTCATATGACAAAGATGAACACGACCAAATGCGGGGTGTGGCTTGCTATGATTCGTTAATGAAATCAATTGATATTGCCCTGGAGCTGGGAGAAAGACCGGATATTCTTACAACCGTGTTTAGCTCCAATTTTAAGCAAATCGAGCCTATCTACAACCATGTAGCTAAGCCCAATAACCTTGTACTGATCCTGAATCCGGCATTTGATTATAATAACATTGAAACCGGCCCCACACTTTCAAAGCAACAATTATCAGATCTTAAGAAATGGGGTAAGAAGCCCTTGGTGTATTTAAATAATGCCATGGTAGATCTTATTTATAACGGAGGCAATCATGTTAATAAGCCAATATGCCTTGCTGGGTCGACAACCATAGTAATCTCTCCTTTCAACGAATTAATAGCACCCTGTTACCATTTAAACAAGGAACAATTTCCCATCTCTGCCAACCTCGCTGATCTTTACCAGCATAAGGAGGTTCAAAATGCATTAGCCAAAGAGGGCGTACTCCCGGAATGTGAAGGATGCACCATCAACTGTTATATGCAGCCATCCTTTGCTGTGAAACTTAACAAGTATTTTTTCAAGGCTTTTCCTAGTACAATCAAGTACAATAAGATGAAAGGGACCTGGAAAGAATTATTTTCTTGAAAACTACCGTTACAATCCGTCAAATGCTTGGTAAATTTCAGGCATTAATCAATATATTTGTACCTCTTTTAAATCAACGCAATTTCACTCATGAGTGTAGTCGTAATTTCTTCTATAGTAGCCTTTACCTTTATAATTTTATTACTTGTTATTGTTCTTCTGTATGCGCAGTCAAAGCTTGTTCAGTCAGGCGATGTGAGCATTACCATTAATGGAGACCAAGAGAATCCTGTAGTAACCCCTGCCGGAGGTACTTTATTAAACACTTTAACATCTCAAAAAATCTTTCTGCCTTCTGCATGTGGTGGTGGTGGTACATGTGCCATGTGCAAGTGCGAGGTAAGCTCAGGTGGCGGTAGTGTTTTACCAACCGAAGTAGGTCACCTAAGCCGTGAAGAACAAAAAAGCAATGTTCGTCTCGCTTGCCAGGTTAAGGTGAAAGAGGATATGGAAATCGGTATTCCGGAAGAAATATTCGGAATCAAGAAGTGGGAATGTGAAGTTATCTCAAATTACAATGTAGCAACCTTTATTAAGGCCTTCACTGTGAAATTACCTGAAGGTGAAAGCCTTGATTTCCAGGCTGGTGGTTATATCCAGGTAGATGTTCCTCCTATAGAAGTTGATTATAAGGATTTTAATATAGAACCTGATCCTGCAGATCCTAAAGGACCTGAAAAGTTTAAATCAGACTGGGACAAGTTTGGTTTATGGGATCTTAAGATGAAGAATGATGAGGTTGTTACCAGGGCTTACTCTATGGCTAACCACCCTGCAGAAGGTAACATTATTATGCTTACTATCCGTATTGCTACCCCACCATGGGACAGGGAGAAAAACAAATGGATGGATGTTAATCCGGGTATTTGTTCATCTTATGTATTCTCAAGAAAACCTGGTGATATGGTAACTATTTCAGGGCCTTATGGAGAGTTCTTTATTAAAGAGACTGATGCAGAAATGATCTATATTGGTGGTGGAGCTGGTATGGCACCAATGCGCTCGCACCTCTTCCATCTATTTCATACACTTAAGACCGGCAGAAAAGTAACCTACTGGTATGGTGGCCGATCGAAAGATGAGCTTTTCTATGTAGATGAGTTTAGGAAAATTGAACAACAATTCCCTAACTTCAAATTCTTTGTGGTCCTTTCTGATCCAATTCCTGAAGACAATTGGGTGGAAAAGAAAGATATGGATGACCCTGAAGGTGAAGGCTTCCTTGGCTTTGTTCATAATGCTGTGATTGATCAGCAATTGAAGAAACACGATTCACCAGAAGATATTGAATTCTACTTCTGCGGACCTCCTCTTATGAATGCCGCTGTTATTAAAATGACAGAAGACTGGGGTATCCCTGCAGAGAATGTTTCGTTTGACGACTTCGGAGGTTAAGACTCTAATAGCAGTTTTTAGAATTTCATTTTATTAACTTTATGCCATCATAAGGTAAAGTATTTTACTTTATCGGTAGCATGAAATAATAATATGGACCTTAACCTTTTCTTTTCACCAGTTGATGAAGAACTCTTTGATGATATCTCATCAGTGAGTTCTATTTCACAAAGCCTTACTATCAACAGCAGTAAAATACCGGACCTCAGAGGTTTCGAATTGGCACTAATAGGATTAACTGAAAATCGTGGTACAGACAATAACACCGGAGTTGCCAACGCTGCTGATGAAGTGCGAAAAAAATTCTATCACCTAAAAAGAGGAAGTGGCAGCTATAATATAATCGATCTGGGCAATCTGAATAATGGCCACGATCTGGATGAAACTTATGGGCGCCTGAAGGAAGTATGTGAATTCCTTATCAGTCAGGAGATTTTGCCCATGATAATAGGAGGATCGCATGATTTGAGCATTGGTCAGTTTTATGGATACCATGGATTAGAGAAATTAATAAGTGTACTGAATGTAGATGCGCTACTGGATTTGGATGAAACCGGGCCGGCATGCAAAACTCATATTCACAAGATGCTCGTTTACGAGCCCAATTACCTCTTTAATTACAGCCATCTGGCGTACCAGTCATACTTAATAGAAACCGCATCTATCGAAGTACTCGAGCGACTGTATTTCGAAACCTTCAGGGTGGGAATGCTTCGCCAGGTATTAGAAGAAATGGAGCCGGTGATACGTGAAGCTGATATGCTTTCTTTTGATATCACCGCTATCCGCTCATCAGATGCACCCGGCAATGCCAATGCACAACCATTCGGATTAACCGGAGAAGAAGCTTGCCAGATCTGCTGGTATGCAGGCCTGAATGATAAGCTGAGTAGTGTTGGTTTCTATGAGTATAATCCTGACCTTGATAACGGATCGAAAAAGACAGCCTCGGTGGTAGCCACCATGATCTGGTATTTCGTTGAAGGATTCTACCATCGCAAGAAAGAGGGCAATTTTGCCTCACAGGATTACCTCAAATATGTAGTTGATATGCCGGGCTCACAACCATCAACCATCACCTTTTATAAAAGTAAACTGAGTGAGAAATGGTGGCTGGAGGTGCCCTCTGATAAAAATATTACCAGCTTTAACAGAAATACCCTGGTGCCATGTGGTTATAATGACTATAAAACTGCTAATAAAGGAGAGGTACCTGATCGTTATGTAAGTGCACTGGCCAGGCTGTCGTCATAATCTCAATTCGTAAATTATGGCCATGAAACCGCTTAGTAGCATTCTTGCTTTAGTTCTTTTTACGGTGGGGTGTTCAATACCCGGTGCTAATGAGTATTCAGACGATGAATTTGAAAGCATACCGCTAAAGTATGCCACAGGTTTCACCATAGAAAAGGCAGAAGATTTCTACGTTATTTCCATCAAAACTCCTTTCAAAGGGGCTACTCAACCACTCACTTATGTTTTTTATGACAAGTTTGATGAAAAACCTGACCTGAGAGCTGATGCCTACATCCCCACACCTGTTGAATCCATTGTTTGTACCTCCACTACCCATATTCCTTTACTGGATTATCTTGAGGAAACAGAAGCATTAACCGGGTTCCCTACTACAGATTATATCAGTTCTGATAAAATGCGTAAAAGGATAGATACTGGTGTTGTTGAAGAACTGGGGATTGATGAAGCATTAAATATTGAGAGGTTAATCAGCATAAAGCCTGAGTTAGTTATGGGTTACAGTTTGTCCGGTGATTACGGGCAGTTCAGCCTGATTGAAGAAGCGGGAATCCCTGTGGTCCTCAATGCAGAATACCTGGAACAACACCCACTTGGTCGGAGTGAATGGATTAAAGTAGCCGGAATCCTTTTTGACAAACTTGATATGGCGGACTCGGTTTTTAACAGTATCGAAAGAGAATACCAATCTGCCCGAAACATTGCTAAAACAGCAACTGAAAATCCTACCGTTATGTCTGGAATCGTATATGGAGATAGCTGGTTTGTCCCCGGAGGGAATAATTATTCGGCCAGGTTATTAAAAGATGCGGGTTTTAAATACTTGTGGGGAAATGATACAAGTAGTGCTTTTCTGGCACTAAGCTTCGAAACAGTCTATGACAAGGCTCATAATGCAGATTACTGGATAGGGATAAGTTCTTTTACTAACCTTGATGAACTGGCCGGGAGTGACAATCGCTATGAATCATTTGCTCCTTTTGTAAATAACAAGGTGTATTCGTTTAACAAACGAATGGGAGCAGCGGGAGGTAGTGAGTTTTTGGAACTGGGATACCTGCGCCCGGATATTATTTTAAAAGATCTTGTGAAGATCGGACATCCTGATCTTCTGCCTGATCATGAATTGTTTTTTCATTTTCCTTTACCTAACTGATATATGACAAATAAGAAACCATATGTTTCTTCATGGTTGTTCCTGATAATAGGATTTATCCTGCTTTTCCTGCTAGATATTAGCCTGGGCAGTGTAAATATTCCTTTCAAGGCAACCATTGCTATTTTAACCGGGCAGGAGGTGGAAGAATCATCATGGGAGCAAATTATTTTACTTTTCCGATTGCCAAGAGTTTTTACTGCCATTGCAGTAGGAGCAGGTTTGGCAGTCAGTGGTTTATTAATGCAAACATTGTTCAGAAATCCCCTGGCAGGCCCTTATGTGTTGGGCATAAGTTCAGGAGCCAGTCTGGGAGTAGCCCTGGTAATTCTGGCATCCGGAGTATTATCTTTTGGATTATTGGGTAGCAAAGTGAGCATTCTTCTTGCGGCCGGATTAGGTGCTGCTGCCGTACTACTGGTAGTTCTGTTGATTTCCCGGAATATCCCGGATAGCACAACATTATTAATCCTTGGATTAATGTTTGGCAGTATTGCCGGGGCCATTGTAAGTGTATTGCAGTATTACAGCCGTGCAGAAGAACTTCAATCATTTGTGATATGGACCTTTGGTAGCCTCAGCCATGTTCGCTGGGCCGACATGCCGATCTTTGGTGTTCTGGTAATCCTGGGATTGATACTTGCTTTTCTGATTCAAAAACCTCTGAATTCATTTTTCCTTGGTGAACGACAGGCCTCAAGCATTGGGGTAAATATTGAAAGAACACGGATAACTGTGTTAATAGCAACCAGTATTCTGGCCGGAAGCATCACAGCCTACTGCGGACCAATTGCATTCATTGGCCTGGCAGTACCTCACTTAACGAGAGTTATTTTCCCAACATCAAATCACAAACTACTAATTCCCGCTGTAGCACTATCGGGAGCTTTTATTATGGTCCTGGCAGATTTTATCGCCCAAATGCCTGGTTCTGAGCATGTATTACCAATAAATGCAGTAACCGCACTTATTGGCGGACCGGTGATTATCTGGGTTATTATTAGAAAAAGAAATATCGGAAAATCGTTTAATTAGGCTGTTTAAAGGGCGTTTTTACATGTCAGTAAAAATTAACTTACCTTTGCATTTTAATTTTTTGAAAAGAAAATAACAAACGCTAATAATCATGGGAAACAATCTCCTAAAGGGTAAACGTGGTATCATTTTTGGCGCACTGGACGAAAACTCCATTGCATGGAAAACGGCTGAAAAGGTCTATGAAGAAGGTGGCCGGTTTGTCTTAACCAATGCCCCTATTGCTATGCGTATGGGGAAAATCAATGATTTAGCAAAAAAATGTGAAGCTGAAGTAATTCCTGCTGATGCCACATCAATTAGGCACCTGGAAGAACTGGTCAGTAAATCAGTGGAAATCCTGGGAGGTAAATTAGATTTTATTCTTCATTCAATAGGCATGAGCCCTAATGTGAGAAAGGGTAAAGATTATGGCGACCTTAACTACGAATGGATGCTGAAAGCAATGGATGTTTCAGCCATTTCATTCCATAAAGTTATGCAGGTAGCAGAAAAGCAAGATGCACTGAACGATTGGGGTTCTATTATAGCACTTAGTTACATTGCTGCACAACGGACATTCCCGGGCTATGGTGATATGGCCCAGGCGAAAGCGATGTTGGAGTCGATTGCAAGGAGTTATGGAGAACGTTTAGGAAGGCTTAAAAAGGTAAGGGTAAACACTATCTCTCAATCACCTACTCAAACTACTGCCGGTAGTGGCGTGGGTGGCTTTGATGTATTCCTTGATTTCTCTGAAAAAATGTCACCACTAGGTAATGCCACTGCTGAGGAATGTGCCAATTATATTACTGTGATGTTCTCAGATCTTACCAAAAAGGTTACCATGCAAAACCTTATGCATGATGGCGGTTATTCTACCTCGGGTATGACGGATGCCATTGTGGAGACCTTGATGCCGAAAGAGTAAAATTTTTTATACTAAATACTGGTCGTAGGATATCCTACGACCAGCTCATTATAATTCATGATTGTATTCCCTAATGCAAAAATCAATATCGGACTCAACGTTGTTGAGAAACGCCCCGATGGTTTTCATAATATAGAATCATGTTTTTACCCGGCACCCTGGCAAGATGCTCTCGAAATAGTAGAAGCTAATCAATTCAGTTTTGAATCTACAGGCATTCCAATCCCCGGGAAAGGCAACATATGCACAGATGCCTATGAACTTCTGAAGAAGGATTTCGATTTGCCACCAATAAGCATTCACCTGCATAAAAATATTCCAATTGGTGCAGGTCTTGGGGGTGGCTCTGCTGATGGTGCCTTTATGCTGAAGCTGCTGAATGAAAAATTTTCATTAGGGTTAGACAATGAACAATTAAGAGCTTACGCAGAAGAATTAGGCAGTGATTGCCCCTTTTTCATTGATAATCAACCTGCTTTCGTGGAAGGAACAGGGAATATCTTTTCTGATATCACCATTGATCTGAAAGGGTATTGGGTTGTGATTATATATCCTGAAATCCATGTCAACACCACTGGCGCTTACAAAGGAATTACTCCCAATAAGTCTGAACGCTCGGTGAAAGAAGTATTGCAAAACAGTCCTGTTGATAAGTGGAAAGAACTTGTCTCCAATGATTTCGAGGATAATACTGATCAGGAGATTCTTAAACTAAAACAAGACCTTTACGACAAAGGTGCAATCTATGCCAGCATGACGGGTAGTGGTTCGGCTGTTTATGGATTATTCTTCCACAAACCAGGTATCAAAATCCATACTCCTCATCTAATTAGAAAACTTTAATCAAACCCTCTTGTGTGTTTTGAGGTGCTGAATGATGGCTTCTTTTACCTCATCATATTTCTCCTGAACCAACCAATGCCCGGCATCTAATTCCAGAAATTTATAATCTCCTTTCATAAACCTATGTCCATTTTCTACTGCCACTTTACCTACTGCAATATCCTTGCTTCCCCATAAAAATAAAGTGGGCACCTGGATGTCTCCTAATATCGTTTCCTGATCAGCCCTTTTTAAAGCTTTATAATTAGCCCTGTAATAGTTTAACATGGCAGTTAGGGCACCTTTTTCTTTAATTACGGCAAGGTAATCTTCAACCTCCTCTTCGCTTTGAGCATACCATAGCTTTCTTAGTAATTTATAATTTTTAGACCTTATCTTCATCTCCGGGAGAAATGGAAACTGAAACATTTTTATATACTCACTCTTCTTTTGCTGGTCTTTATCATTCAAGATAGCTTCGAAAAAGCTTTGGGTATGAGGAACCGATAACGCTGTCCAGCTCAATATTCTATCAGGGTAATCATGAACAACCTGCCAGCCAATGGCTGCCCCCCAATCATGCCCAACAAGATGGAACTTTTCTTTGCCTAACTCTTGAGCAATATCTATTACATCTTGTGTTAGTTTATCTCTAGTATAATGCTTTCTACCCGAAGGCCTTGCTCCTGAACTGTACCCTCTCATATTTGGGGCAACACAATAAAAGCCTTTGGCACTTATTCCCTCTATTAGGTCATGATACATAAAAGAGGTTTCGGGAAAACCATGCAGAAGGATTACCAGTTCATCTGTCTCTTTACCTGAATCCAGATAGCTGAAAGTTAGTTTTCCCAGATTTAATTTTTTCATAGTTTAAAGAGACTCAATTATTATGTTAATTAAAATATTTATGGCTTAAAAACAGCTGTGGCAATACTAATCCACAGTTCATTTTCTCCTATTTGTTTTACAAAAAAGAATAATATATGAGCAATTGCCACTACAACAAGTGCCGGGTGAAACCGCTTTATCTTATAAACAACGATTCCTATTACGATAAATACTATTGGGTTTATAACCGCAATTACGAATGCAGAAGTAAATTCTCCTCCTATCATAAAGGCCGGAATCAGGGCAAGTCTGGCAAATGCCGGCATAATAGCCCAAAATACTGTTGAGATCATCCACATGGCATGATCATCAATATTCTTCACTTTAATAATCGACATAATTACACTTACAACAAATCCGGCAATAGTTAGCATGTCCAGTAACGACACTCCATAGAAGAAAGAGGGTGGAACCATGGGTGGCAAATCTTCCCTGGCTGCACTTTCAATATTACCAGGAATCATTAATAATGCAGAAGCAACCACTGCTCCGGCCAGCACCATGGCCAAAACACCATATCTTTTATGTTTTTTGATATTTCCATGAGTAGCCAGATAGGGTTGTATAATAACCATTAAATACCAGAATGTAGCAGACATGGCATGTATATGATGCCCCCATGAAGCCTCTGATAACTTTAAATAATAACTTCTCATAAAGCCAAGTATGGCAATCACAAATGGTATGATTAGCCATTTATGTGCGTTTTTGTATTTTTCCATTTTGCAATTTACTGTTGGTGAAAAATTATTGTGGTTGCCTATTCTTCTTGTAGAAAGGCCTAAGTCTAATATTTCAGATAATCATATATGTTGTGTTTATGAATTAGTCTTCAGGCAAAGCATCAAATTCCTTGCTTTTATTTTCAAACCATATTTGCATGGCTTCGGGTGATTTCATTAGTTCTTGCATTTCATGCATTGCATCAAGATGTGGTTTGTCACCTTGCTGAAACATTTCGACACCATGATTCTTGCTTTGTTGCGCCATTTCCTCGAAGGTGTTGGCATGAAATTCTAAATCACATGCACCTCCAAGCTGTCTGCAGGTCATTGTTTTCATAGTAAACGGGTTATTGCGTCAATGTTTAAACAAACAATGTACGGAATATATTTATTGGATCAAAATAATAATATGAAGCCATAGGAAAATCCATGCACAAATGGTTTATGCCTCCTATGTTTCCGGGAATAGTTACTAAGTATTATTTCTTCTTAGATCCGGCCTTTTTCTTTCCCTTGGTAGTAAACGTAAGTTCCTCCCCTTTACCTTTATAATCGGCAACAAGGGTTCCACCTTCTGAAAGCACGCCTTTGAGTATTTCCTCGGCCACAGGATCTTCCAGGTATTTCTGGATAGCCCTGTTCAGAGGTCTGGCTCCATACTGAGGATCATAACCCTTTTCAGACAAGAAATCCTTGGCTTTCTTAGTCAATTCAATGGTATAGCCTAAATCTTTCACACGAGTAAATAGTTCAGCCAAACTTATGTCTATAATCTTATGAATATCCTCTCGTGATAAGGAGTTAAATACGATCACATCATCCAGTCTATTCAAAAACTCAGGGCTAAAGGCCTTTTTCATTGCTTTCTGGATGGTTGCCTTTATCTGCTCATCCTCACTTTCTCTCTTCGCACTGGTGGCAAATCCAATCCCCGAGCCAAAATCTTTCAGGTCACGCACACCAATATTGGATGTCATGATAACAATAGTATTCCTGAAATCTACCCTTCTGCCTAAGCCATCTGTTAATATTCCCTCATCCAGTACTTGTAGCAAGATGTTGAAAACATCCGGATGTGCCTTTTCAATTTCATCGAGTAATACAACGCTGTATGGCTTCCTTCTTACCTTTTCAGTAAGCTGGCCACCTTCTTCATAACCCACATAGCCCGGAGGTGCTCCAACAAGTCGCGACACGGAGAATTTCTCCATGTATTCACTCATATCTACCCGAATGAGGTTATCTGGCTTATCGAATAAATAAGTAGCAAGCACTTTGGCTAACTCTGTCTTACCTACACCGGTTGGGCCCAGGAAAATAAACGATCCAATTGGTTTTTTAGGATCTTTCAGTCCAACCCTGGTTCTTTGAATAGCCTTAACCAGTTTGCCAATTGCCTCTTCCTGACCAACTACCTTGCCGCTCAGCTCCTTATTCATCTCCAGGAGCTTATTGCTCTCTTTCTGGGCAATCCGTTTGGCTGGCACACCAGTCATCATAGCAATCACTTCGGCTATGCTTTCTTCATCTACTTTATACCTGGTCTGGCTGGTTGCTTCCTCCCACTTGGTTTTTTCCTCTTCAAGCTTCTGTTTTAATGTCTTTTCATCATCACGTAGTTTAGCCGCCTCCTCATACTTCTGGCTTTTTACTACTTTATTCTTCTCCTTCTTTACATCCTCAATCTCGTCTTCCAGCTTCACTATGGTATCTGGCACATGTATGTTATTAATATGCACCTTTGCGCCCGCTTCATCCATCACATCAATAGCCTTATCCGGTAAGTACCTGTCGCTCACATAGCGGTCTGACAACTTAACGCATGCCTCGATGGCTTCAGGCGTATAATTTACATGATGGTGTTCTTCGTATTTTTCTTTAATGTTTTCAAGAATGTCGATAGTCTCTTCCGGTGATGTGGCATCAACCATTACCATCTGGAATCTCCTTGCCAGCGCACCGTCTTTTTCTATATACTGTCTGTATTCATCCAGTGTTGTAGCACCAATACATTGTATCTCACCCCTGGCAAGGGCAGGTTTAAACATATTAGAAGCATCGAGCGAACCTGAAGCCCCTCCGGCACCCACAATGGTATGCAATTCATCGATAAACAGGATTACATCCGGAGCCTTCTCGAGTTCGTTCATTACCGCCTTCATTCGCTCTTCGAATTGTCCACGATACTTGGTTCCGGCAACAAGCGATGCCAGATCAAGCGTAACCACCCGTTTACCGAATAATATTCTCGAAACTTTTTTCTGAACAATTCTTAACGCCAAACCTTCTGCAATGGCGGTTTTACCAACACCTGGTTCACCTATCAGGATCGGATTATTTTTCTTTCTTCTTGACAATACCTGTGCTACCCGTTCAATCTCTTTCTCCCTGCCTACGATCGGGTCCATTTTATTCTCTTCTGCCATCTTGGTGAGATCACGGCCGAAGTTATCTAAAACAGGTGTTTTAGACTTCTCACCACCTCTGCCTGCCGGTTCCTTGCCTGAAGGATTGCCGCCTCCCTTGCCAAACATTTTCGAACTATCATCATCGTCATCCTCTGTCTCCTGAGAGGCCATAGGTGTATCTGTCTGGTAGTCCAGCATCTCTTTCACAACATCGTAGGTAACATCGTGCTTTTCTAAGATCTTGGATCCAAGATTGTTCTCATCTCTGAGAATTGATAATAGCAGGTGTTCGGTTCCTATAAGCTGGCTCTTAAATATTTTTGCCTCAAGGTATGTGATTTTCAGTACTTTTTCACTCTGCCTGGTAAGTGGAATATTGGTCATTTTCTTTACCTTATCGGAAGCAGTGCTACGTGTTGCTTCTTCGATAGAGTCCCGAAGATCCTCCATAGAAATACCCAATTTCTTAAGTACCTCAATGGCAACACCTTCCCCTTCTCTAATCATTCCTAACAATAAATGTTCTGTGCCAATATATTCATGGCCAAGTCGTAATGCCTCTTCACGACTCAGTGAAATCACTTCTTTAACGCGGTTTGAAAATTTTGCTTCCATCTATGTATTGCAATCCATGTAAATCTAAAAGATTCTATAGTAAATATCCATCTTTTATTGAAAAACACGAAAATTCCTATTTATGTTCTATTATAATCCCCGATTTTAATATTTCACCTGCACGAGGTCCTTCACTAAAAATCAGGTCAATTACACTGAGGTTATCAACAAATTTACTGCCAAAAACCTGCTGATAAACCACCTGATTATACGAAATTGGAAGTTTAGTGTTCGATTTTGGCAAAATAAGTGACCTTAGATCATTTTGGGGTGTATCCGTCAATTCATAATAATTGTCTGTAAATTTAATTGGATCCTTATATTGCAGGAATTCAAGACATTGTGTCAGGAAATCTAATGTCAGATCGAACAAAAATTTATGTTTCTTGTAGAAAATACTCCTTAGCTCGTCAGCATAAAACTCAAAATAAGGAGCTTTGCCATAGGCCGATTGAATGGCTCGCCAGTGCCTGTTTACCCACTTTTGGGAACGATCTATTTTAATCTCTTTGATTGATGTCTTTTGTCCGGCACCAATTACAGGTATTGATAATTCATCGATGCCATTGGCTGTAAGTATTCGACACCGGTTTCTATAGGTTTGCTTTACAAAGTGCTCATACTTATCTATTAAAACATCCTGGCCCGAAAATAACAGGGCAAAATATTTTGGCTGCGGTAAATATTGTAATTCAATTATTTTCATTGATTAAGATAACTGATCCAAATCACCAATCCCCTGGCGAACCAATTCAATGTCGCCTTCCGATACATCTATTACCGTAGAAGGTTCCACTCCGCCTAATCCTCCTTCAATTACTACGTCTACCTTATGTTTAAATCGTTCAAAAATATCATACGGATCTGCCGTATGCCGGATAATCTCATCTTCGTCTTTGATCGAGGCAGATATGATGGGTGTTCCTAACTCCTGAACCAGCGCAAGTGTGATATTGTTCTCCGGTATTCTAATGCCAACAATCTTTTTACTGATTTTTAAAATCTTGGGTACTTCATTGCTCGCTCGCATTAGAAAAGTGTAAGGGCCGGGTAATGCACGCTTAAGAATTTTGAAAACATGGGTTGAAATAGGCATTGTATAATGAGAAACCTGTGACAGATCATTACAGATAAACGAAAGAGACAGTTTGTTAGGTTTAATTCCTAAAATTTTCACCAGTTTTTCAACAGCTCTTTTATTATGAAGATCACACCCGATCCCGTAGACAGTATCCGTGGGGTATATCACTACACCACCATTGCGCAAAACCTCTACCACTTTATTGATTTTTCGCATTTCGGGATTTTCTTCATGTATTTTAAGCAATTCTGCCATATTCATTATTTTTAGTCGTAGATAAGAACTACTTCTTCACTATTCTATATTTTAGCAAATCTATGAAGGTAACTTTATTATTGTGATATTTAATGTATCAATTAAACCACAGTTGCTATACTAAAACATAATGAGAAAAAGAAAAACGTTTGTTATACTACTGGTTGTATTCACAGGTCTGGCATCCACATTTTCTTTCTATTTCTACCAGGTGATAAAATCGCCCAATCTGCAGGTAGATAAAGAAGCCATCAATTTTGTTATTCCGGAAGGTGCTACATTTCGATCTGTTCAGGATTCATTGTATAAATCAGGGATAGTAAATGATATGGTTTCCTTCAGCTTTATTGCCAAACTGATGGGTTATACAGAAGCGGTTAAACCAGGTCTCTACACTATCGACCAGAACATGTCTAATATCGAGGCTGTACGCAGACTGAGAGCAGGAGATCAGGCACCCTCAAATATCACTTTCAGTAATGCAAGGTTAATTGATGATATCTATGAACCTGTTACAAGGTCTATTGCCATTACCCCAGACGAATTTAAAAAGGCGGTGATCGATTATGTTGATTCAAATGATGAAGGATTTAACTCCCAAACTATCATTTCGATGTTCATCCCTAACACTTACCAGGTGTATTATACCATTTCTGCAGAAGAACTTGTAAAAAAAATCAACAAGGAATATTATAACTTCTGGACAGAAGAAAAGAGGAGTAAAGCAAAAGAAATAGGTCTCAGTCCTTTAGAAGTTAGCATACTGGCTTCAATTGTACAGGCAGAAACTAGAATTGATGTGGAAAGTAAAACCATTGCAGGTTTATATATGAACAGGCTAAAGCGAGGTACTCCTTTACAAGCTGATCCTACACTTAAATTTGCTGTAGGCGATTTTAGTATAAAAAGGGTGCTAACTATCCATACTGAAGTAGATTCTCCATACAATACGTATAAATACAAAGGATTGCCCCCCGGACCAATCAATATGCCATCTATTCATTCTCTAAATGCTGTATTGGATTATGAACAGCACAACTATATATTTATGTGCGCCAAAGAGGATTTTTCCGGGTATCATTATTTTACGGCCAGCTATAACGAGCACCTTAGAAATGCAGACAAGTACCAAAGACAACTAACCATAGAGCAACGAAAAAGAAAACAACTTAACAATCAGTAAATGTATACTGCAGAAACTACTTTCAGGGTACGATATTCCGAAACAGACCAGATGCAATATGTTTATCATGGGAATTATCTTTCGTATTATGAAATAGGAAGGATCGAGGCACTTCGAAAACTAGGGTTAAGCTATAAGGCTCTGGAAGCATCAGGGATAGGAATGCCTGTATTGGAAAGTCATTCTTTTTACCATAAACCGGGTAAATATGACGATCTTATTACCATAAAAGTAACCATACCACAATTGCCAATGGTAAAGATTAAGTTTGAATATGAACTCCTCAATCAGGATGATGAATTGATTCATACTGGTAATTCAGTGCTGGCTTTTATAAATTTGAGTACTGGTAAACCTGTAAAAGCACCGGCAAGCATGTTAAAAGCACTTGCCTCATTTTTCGATGGCTAATAGATTTGCATACTGGCTTAGACATAATAAGGTAATTGAGAACCTGGTATTATTTCTTAAAAATATTAGGTTCAGGGGAGGTAAAATATCTCTTTATTTTATTCTGAAGACGTTTATTCAAAAATTGGGTAAAGATGAACTCCTTGAAAGAGCCAATGCTGTAGCATTCAGTTTTACTGTAGCCATGTTTCCGGCCATGCTGTTCTTATTTACACTGATACCCTACATTCATAACTTTATCCCCAGTGTTGATAATGAGAGTATTATGACTTTCATAGGGCAGATTATGCCTCCCAACATGTATTCTGTTGTTGAGTCTACTGTTTATGATATTGTAAGCCATTCAAGAGGCGACCTGCTTACATTTGGTTTTATCTTATCCTTGTTTCTGGCAACAAATGGCACCATGTCATTGTTAGCAGCATTTAACAGTCGGTATAAAATGTCACACAAGAGGAGCTATTTAAAAACCAGGCTAGTGGCAACCTGGCTAACTTTTGTACTTGCCATTGTTGTTATTGCGGCCATTATTCTTCTTGTAATAGGAGAATTTGCCGTTATCTATGTAATAGAACACTCTCCGATCGACATTGATGCCTTAACGATTTATGGTTTGTTGTTTATCAGGTTTCTTGTATTGTTTGTAGTGTTCTGGGTAGCCATTTCATCCTTGTTTTACTTCGGCCCGGAGGTTCACTCTAACTGGAGTTTCTTCTCCTATGGATCGTTTACAGCCACCATTTTTAGCCTTATTGCTTCTTATACTTTCTCTGCCTACATTGCACAGTTTGGTACTTACAACAAACTTTATGGATCTATTGGGGTAATGATCGCCCTGATGATCTGGATTATGATTCTATCAATAATCCTGCTGGTTTGCTATGAACTGAATGCCGCTATTCATCATGCTACGCAGCTTACCAAGGACAAGCGGAATCACCCAATGCTCGAGCAGCATTAATATTATTAATTGCTTTTTAATCGTCTGTTAAAATAACTACGTATGAAAGACAATCAAGATAAAGTAAATCAGCTTCTCAATAAGTTAGAAGCCCTTTTGAAAAGACAAGATGATTTTTCAAAGGAGATAAGTAGTCTGAAAGCAGAAATAAGCCAGCTCAAAACCATCGAAAGTGATGAAGGAGTTCAAAAAGAAGCTTTGATGGCAAAGCCTGTTAAACCTGAAAAGAAAGATCATACAGGTGAGGAAAGTATAACAACAGATTCCGATTTTACTAAACCTGAAACTAAACTAGACCTTATACGAACCCCTAAATCATCAGAGAAAAAGCCCATTAAACCGTCATTGAATCTCGAAAAATTTATTGGGGAAAACCTGATTAACAAAATTGGCATTATCATAACTGTTATTGGTGTAGGAATTGGTGCAAAATATTCTATCGAGCATGGTTTAATAAGCCCTTTAACCAGAATTATTTTAGGTTATATGGCTGGCCTCGTGCTTTTAGGATTTGGTATAAAACTGAAGAGTAAATTTGAAAACTATAGCGCTGTGCTTGTTAGTGGAGCAATAGCTATTATCTATTTCATTACTTATGCGGGATATAGTTTCTATGAATTAATTCCGCAGGTATTAGCATTTGGGCTAATGGTTGTTTTTACTGTATTTACAGTAGTAGCCGCAATTAATTACAACCGACAGGTTATTGCCCTTATTGGCCTCGTTGGTGCTTATGCCGTACCATTTCTTTTAAGTGATGGTTCTGGCAGAGTAGTAGTCCTTTACTCATATATGGCAATTATCAATATTGGAATTCTCGTAATCGCATTTAATAAATATTGGAAACTACTGTATTATTCATCTTTCGGATTAACATGGCTGATCTTTAGTTCCTGGTACATTGCTGAATATGAAGTTAGTACACACTTTGGTTTAGCTCTTATCTTTCTAACCATATTCTTTGTTGTGTTTTATTTGACCTTTCTGGCATATAAACTGGTGCAAAAAGAAATATTTGAATCAAGTGATTTGATCCTGTTACTTGCTAATTCGTTTATTTTTTATGGCATTGGATATATTACGCTTAATGATCATCAGTCAGGCCAACATTTATTGGGTTTATTTACACTATTCAATGCTGCTGTTCACTTAATTGTGAGTTTCATTGTTTACCGACAAAAACTTGCAGATAAGAATTTGTTCTTTCTTTTAGCTGGGTTGGTCCTGGTATTTGTAACAATGGCCATACCTGTTCAGCTAGATGGAAACTGGGTAACCATTTTATGGGTAGGTGAAGCCGCAGTCCTTTTTTGGGTTGGTAAGACAAAAAGTGCTTCTGTTTATGAGCATTTGTCTTATATACTAATGATTCTGGCATTTGTAAGTATCCTGCACGACTGGACAATCGTCTATGATGTTTATTTGCCAGGTGCACCAGAAACCAGAATTACTCCATTATTCAATATTAATTTTCTTACTTCTATATTGTTTATATCAGCATTTGGCTTTATCAATTATCTTCATCATACTCATGATAAGAGTTTAACCATAAATCTTAATAAGAAGATTTCAGATGTTATTTTATTTTTAATTCCTGCAATTTTAATATTTACAGTTTATTATTCATTCAGAATAGAAATCGCTACTTATTGGAATCAATTATTTGCAGATTCTATACTAACAATTAATAACGGTGAACAGGGTTATCGAAACTATGATCTAAAAGACTTTGGTGCCATTTGGATAATAAATTATTCTTTATTTTTTCTGTTTATTCTATCGTCTATAAACTCCAGGAAACTAAAGAATGAGAAACTGGGTTCAATCATCCTCATACTAAATGGAATAACCATTGCTGCCTTTTTGGGGGAGGGCTTATATGTATTGAGTGAATTACGTGAACGCTATTTAGACCAAACGTTGACAGAATATTATCAAAGAGGTGTATTCAGTATTATTATAAGATATATTTCTTTCGTTTTTGTGGCGATTACTTTAATCTCATCTTATTGGTACGTACAAAAAAACATTATTAAAAAAGATCTCAAAAATCTATTTGAAATCCTGCTTCACTTTGCGCTTGTGTGGATTGCCAGCAGTGAATTAATCAACTGGATGGATATTGCTCAATCTACGCAATCATATAAATTGGGATTAAGTATTTTGTGGGGAGTCTATGCGCTTCTGCTAATTATTATAGGTATATGGAAAAAAGCTAAACATCTACGAATTGGGGCTATCGCTTTATTTGGTGTTACATTGGTTAAATTATTCTTCTATGACATATCACATCTAAACACGATTTCAAAAACTATCGTATTTGTATCGCTTGGCGTATTGTTGTTAATAATTTCCTTTTTATATAACAAATACAAGAATATTCTCTTTGATGAAGGTGAGCGTTAAAATATATCTTAATGTTATGAACTGAATGCCGCCATTCACCATGCCACACAGCTAACCAAGGACAAAAGGAATCATCCGATGCTGGAGAAGCATTAGTAGTATGGGTTTGGCTCATCCAGCAACTCTGAATCAACAGATTCTTTACTTAACGTGGGATGGAAGTTAATGCAGTCAATATATATTTTCCATGAGCCATCATCCTGCCTTTGTAAAATGGTTAATACTTTCATGTCAGTATATATTAGGGTGTCGAGGTCTTTTGGTTTTGTTTGTAATGTAACCGTAGTGTAACGATATGCTAAATCATTCCATACATCCACTTCAGGTTCACCATAAGGAATGATTTTATTGTCACCGGCATCAAATATACCTTTAAAAGAAGCACGTATATTCTCTTTTCCAATTATGGTTGGGAAACCCGGTTCACTGCGTTTGGCATCATCAGTAAACGATGTCATAAAACTATCAATATCTTCGTTTTCCGCATGGCGGATATAGTCATTAATAAATGCATTGATCGCAGCTATATCAGCCTCTTTATTCTCAGTTTCCCTGGTTGTACAACTAAATAGAATTACTAATAAAGAAAGTGTAAGAGTTAAGTTTAGCTTTTTCATTTTAATGTTATTTATTGTAATATCATACTTGTTATTTATCACTGAATATTGCTTCTACTCTGAATTAATAGAGTCTTTTCTCAGGATTGGGTAAAAGGTAAGGCTGACAATATAGAACTTCCATGAACCATCTTCCTGTCTTTTAAGAATATCTAATTCTTGAGTCTCCCATCGTTTTATTGAGCTTCCATCTTTTGGACTTATTGTTGATGTCATTGTCCAATATAAATATGCCATATTATCACTTACTTCTAATTTTGTTTCACCGTGGGGAATGATTTTAATGTAATATTTATCAAGGAAAGGCTCAAAACTCATACATCTTATATTCTCTTTCCCAACATAAGTAGGACGACCCGATTCGCTAAGGGTAGCGTCATCGGTCCACAATGTCATCAAATCATCAAGGTCGCCAGATTACGTTGTTTTTGAGATGCCGCCAAATAAAACTCCTTTTGCTAATAGGATGGCAAAATTATGGTTTGTTGTTTCATAATAAACACTTCTTACTTGATACTAAGAATGCCTGATTATCATTCTCTTTATTTCATTTACAAAAACTACCTGAATGATTTGTTAAAAACCCATCTTATATGCTTATTCATCAACATATTGGGGATTTAATATCTATTCTAAAAGTTGTATATTTACTTAAAGTAATAAATAACCCTGTTAATATTATAAGTGTTCTTAAATCACTGATTAGCAATGGAAAACCAGCCTTCAATGGGAGATCAGTTTCTTGAAACAATCCACAAGATTATAGAAGATAATATTGATAATGAGAATTTTTCAGTGGAGGATTTGGCTGAAGGTGTAGGATTAAGCCGGTCGATGTTGCATCGAAAACTTAAAAAGCTCACGGGCAAATCTGCAAACAAACTTATTACAGAAACAAGATTATCCAAAGCCAAAGAATTGCTGGAGAATGACATTGCTACTGCATCAGAGATTGCCTACAAAGTAGGCTTCAATGATCCCAGCTACTTCTTTAAAGTATTCAAAAAACAATATAAGGTATCTCCGGGTGACATAAAGAAGAAAGGGGTAATCATTTCAGATCAGAGGCTAGAGATTCCGTTTCTAACCCAATTGGGAAGACGCAAATTAATCTTTATTACTCTAATAATTATAATCGTTATTTCCGGTGGTGGAATGCTTTACCTTAATGG
>JBDLIU010000050.1:0-20810 GCA_039714715.1 Bacteroidota bacterium | reverse complement strand
CGCATAATTTTTACATTAGTCGTTACACTGATCGTTTCAACCGGATATTCCCAGGAGAAAAAAGAAGGCGAGGCCACATCCGGGCAAATCTACCTCGACTTTATGCCTGAGGTACCCATTGAGGTAACCTGGCTATATCCTTCAGAAGCAGATGTGGAGGTTAGCGAAAAGAGCCTTACCGTAAGAGTGGGGATGAAATCAAAGAGTGAGATCAACAAAATGTCACTTCTGATAAACGGTTTGCCGGTTTCTACTGATGTGCGGGGTAACAATTTTATAGTTAAAAACCATCCCGACTACGATATTTATGTAGAGGCGGTGATTACACTTAATGAAGGGGGTAATGTCCTCAAATTTGTAGCTCAGAATGCCAATGGGCAATCGGATGCTAAAGAGCATGTAATCAACATGATTAATAAGACCACTTTGGCCATCAGTAATCGTAAGGATTACGCCCTTTTATTTGCTACAGATGATTATGATGAGTGGGGAGATCTTACCAATCCGGTAAATGATGCCCGAATTATTGCCAGGGAGCTGGAAGAAAATTATGGATTTGAGGTTGAGTTGGTTGAAAATTTCAAACAGGATGAGGTGCTGATTAAAATTCGGGAGTATGCAGGAAGAGAATACGGTGAATATGACCAGCTGTTCATTTTCTTTGCCGGGCACGGTCAGTTTGATGAACTATTAGGACAAGGATACATTGTTTCTAAGGATTCTAAACTGGACGATATTGCCAAGAGTACTTACATAGCACATAATGTATTAAGAAGTGCTGTTGATAATATCCCGAGTCAACATATTTTGTTGCTGATGGATGTTTGTTTTGGAGGATCATTTGACCCATTGATTGCCCGCAGTGGCTCTCGTGGCATGGATGATTTGTATAGCGAGGTAGGTTTGAATGAATATATTGAGCGTAGATTAAGGTTTAAAACCAGGCAATATATCACATCAGGGGGCATGCAGTACGTTCCGGATGGTAGGCCGGGTATGCACTCGCCATTTGCCAGCAAGGTGCTTGAAGGGCTGCGCAGCTACGGTGGCAGGGATAATGTGATCACCCTTCCGGAATTAAATGGCTGGCTCGAGCGTATCAGCCCTGAACCACGTAGTGGCCCGTTTGGAACCAACGAGCCTGGTAGTGATTTTGTATTTGTGGTGAAGGAATAAAAAAATGGTCGTAGTGGCCACTACGACCATTTTGGACTACATTTGTTTTATGGGCAGGAAGTACAAAATCCATAATTCGGATCGGTTATATTTTGTTACATTCACAGTGGTCGAATGGATTCCCGTATTCAATGATTTAAATAACATTGATATAATTTTAGAAAGCATTCAACATAATCAGAAGAACAAAGGTTTAGAGGTGTATGCTTGGGTAATTATGCCCAATCATTTGCATATGATAATCGGGAGGAATGGGGAAAGATCGCTTTCAGATATTATCAGAGATTTTAAAAGCTTCACGTCCAATCAAATCCGTCATAACTTATTAAAGGATTCATCTTCTTTAAAGTACCAGATTCTTGCACTAAATGGGATGAAAAATTCCAGAAATATTGATTTCCAACTTTGGCAACAGCATAGTCACCCAATTGAGATCTCATCAGATTATCTGTTTGATCAAAAAGCAGATTATATACATGCAAATCCTGTTGAAGCTGGTTTGGTTGAATTTCCAGAAGATTGGAAATGGAGCAGTGCCATTGATTTTGATGGCGGGGAAGGTATAATTGAATTAACATGGACTTAATTATAAATATTCGTAACGGCCGCTACGAATATTTAATTAAAATCCCTCTTCACCAAATTCCTGTACGCCAGCAAAATAAACACTACAATATAACCAATTGCTACCATCACACTCACAGGATCTACATAATCCTGGATTTCCTGGAATGCATACCTGTGATACGGGAGTTTTATCAATGCATTAATCGCGTGCATTGGTAGATATGGAAGAATTGGATCCATGCTATTGGGCAAGATTGCACCAAAAACATATTCCAGCGCAGGATAAATCAGCACCAGACCAATAGCAAGACCAGCCCGTTTTATCCAGACAGCAAATAATAAAACCAGGGTAAGGTATGCGAAGTTGGATAAAAATAGAGCCGGGATAAACTCAATGCCTTTTGTAAAGAACCGTAGTTCACTTTCCGGTGAATAGATTAGACCTGTAGTAGCACCTATTAAGAATACAAATAGAGTGGCTGCCAGCGAGATCATGAAAACCATTATCACCTTTGAGATAAGAAAGTCTTTTCGGTCCATGCCATCAATAATATTCTGCCTGATGGTTTTATAGCTGAATTCATTGGTTACAGAAACAACTACTACAATGCCTAAAACTATCTGGAAATAAGTGCTGGCATAAGTAAGGTTTTGCCAGATATCAGGGAAATGGTAGATGGGTATTTTTAGCACATCAAATTCATCAATGCCAAATTTACTATCCAGCCATTTAAGGAGTTCCATTCCACTTGATGATGACAATCCTAAAGTGGCAAAGTACAGAATTATCAACACCCAGAAGGTACGGTAATTGCTCAGTTTTTTATAATCTATCTTTAGTAACTTAATCATTGTTTTTTCTCATTAAGGATTTCCAAAAACTGCTTTTCAAGTGACTTATGAACCGTAAACAGGTGAGAGGCGATGATGCCATTATCGACCAACAGCTTATTAACATCTGCTGCATCATGACCATCATTTAGGGTAATGGAAAATTTGCCTGCTTTATTTTTAACTGATGTAATAAACTCGGCATTCTCAAGAATACTGTCTATTGGCTCTTTGGCAGCAACTTCTATGGCTACTTCTCCGCTGGTAACATCAGAAACTTTGCCTGTATAGATCATTTTACCACTTTTCAATACGGCAAAATCACTGCAAACTTTTTGCACTTCGTCAAGCAGGTGACTGGCAAGCACAATAGTTTTGCCACCTTTGGCAATTTCGATTATAAGGTCTCTTATGGCAGCAATACCTTGAGGATCCAGACCATTGGTGGGTTCATCCAGAATCATCACTTCAGGATTGCTCAGCAGGGCAGAGGCTATGGATAATCGTTGCTTCATCCCCAGAGAATAGGTTCTGAATTTGTCCTGTTCACGGCCTTTTAGTCCAACTTGTTCAATAACCTCATCTATGCGGCTATATTCCACTTCTTTGATGTCGCAGATAAGCTCCAGATTTTTATAACCAGAGAGGTAGGGGTAGAATATTGGCGTTTCCAGGATAGCACCAATGTTTTTACGATGTTCCTTTTGCGGTTTTTCACCAAACCAGAAATATTCACCCGATGTTCTGTTGGTTACATCGAGGATCATGCCCAGGGTAGTTGTTTTCCCACTTCCATTAGGGCCGAGAATGCCAAAAACCATTCCTTTTTTAATTTCAAGGTCGAGCCCATCTACAGCCTTTATTCGTCCGTAGTGTTTGGTGAGTCCTTTTGTTTGCAGTATTGTTTCCAAAGTGTTTATTATCAATTTAATTAGTTATATGTGAAGTCAGGAGCTACCTCCTGACTTAGGTTCGTGTGCCTCTTTTGTGTCAGGAGGTAACTCCTGATACCACGAAAAAGCCTTTTATTTGTAGTATTGTTTCCAAAATGTATGTATTTATTTATAATTCTATTCTGGTCGTAGCATTGATGCTACGACCAGGTATACGTTAAAAACCTTTTACTTCTTTTATTCTATCTACCAACAGGCCAATATCACTCACATTCATGCTGCCGACCACATCTATAGCGTAAAATTCAGATTCTTCATCCATAAATAGGAAGAACCCTTCAATGTCACTAGCTTGTCCGCCCCCTGGCGGATCTTCGAGGATGTAAACCGTGATATCAAACTCCTTACTTTTAGCCACCATCAGTTTTTCATAATCACGATCATTAAGTTCCTCTTTAAGCTCATTTAGGTTCTCCTTCGTAAAACTATCAGCGTCTTTATTGATTCTAAGCAGTTTAATCTTCTCAAGATCCCTGATCATCCTCGAAAAGGTAGGATCATCATCAATATTCAGCATGTTGAGTGAACTGTGATAAAACATCAGAACAAATGCATCCGGGTATTGCTCAGAGAGATTCCGCATTACCTTGCTTTGGGCCTGGGTGAATAATGGGAGTAGGAGTAATGGTAATATTTTTAATAGTTTCATTGGCTGTTTCGTTTCTTCGGTTCCATATTAAAATACTAAAAAATCGTGGAGAAGGTTGCTCTCCACGACTTGATTTATATTAGCGGTATTGGATCGTATACTCAAGCTAATGATTAATGGTAATCATTATGATTTTTTGAAAGATAGGCAAGATCTTTCATCGATAGCTTACCATTAATGTTGAGCAGGGTAAAGTTCTCCTTATCTTCTACCAAGATCACCATATTTCTGATTTCATCTTCTTTTCCTTGCGACATGATATTAACCAGGTCTTTTCCATCTTTAACAATCAGCAGCTCTTCATACTGGTCATTTTTCAAATCATTTCTAAGTGTTGAGATATCTTCACGATTCAGATCTGTGTAAAATGGTATTGATAGCACTTCCATAGACTTTATACCTTTAGCAATTCTTGCAAAAGCTTGTGTTTCCGGATCATCATCATTACCTGCAATACTGGCCAGGAATTTGAAAAGTGGCCCTTTAATCAATACTGAAGTTACATCTGGATTGTTGTCATATTGATTTCTGAAACTTTTTACCGATTCACTCTGGGCTAAAGTCATAACCGGCAATAGTGCAATCATTAAAATTGTTGTTAATGTTTTCATTTTAAATTGAGTTTTTGTTTGTTGCCTGCCCGACAGATTAATTCTGGCGGGTTATTTGAGTTTTGTTATTTGAAATTTACCGAAGGTGTTTAATGCTTTTCCCCTTTATCTACCTCTTCTTTTTCTATATTCTCCAGGTGTTCAAATCCATCAATATCCATAGTTTTAGACATCTTAGAGATTTGTTTGAGGTCGATATCACCAACAAGCGTCAGCAAAAAGAAACTATTATTGCTATGCATAATCATTAATAATTCTGTGATTATTTTGCCTTCTTCCTGGATCAGGAATTTCATATTGGCATCTTTGTCTTTTACCATCATGAGTTCATCATACTCATCTTCCGGAATTAGCTTGAATGCCTCTTTATAAAGCTTCACAGCCTCTTCTTTCTCAATTTCATCTTTTGCTAAAATGCGTAAACCTTTGACCTTTGAAATCGCATCGACCAACTCCTGATCTTCCTGATCTTCCACATCGAGATCAGCAAATAAGCTGAACATTCTTGCTGTGATAGTGACCTGGGTAAAATTCTCGTCATCTTCATACTTGCTGAAGAATTTACTGATGGCATCGTTCTGAGCGAAACCAACGCTTGCGAATGCCATTAATACTAGTGTTATTACTGTCCTATTCATTTTTCTGGGTTTTTAATTTTTTCTTCTGCTTCGTTTATAATTGTCATTTTCTGTGCCTGCTTCCTGCCTTCATTCATTTTGGCAGCAATTAACTGAAATGCTTTCTTCGTTTCTTCAAATGCTTCTTCGGGTGTCTGGTAAGTGTCAACCAATAACATTTTGGGCTTTTCTTCACCTTTCCACATCTCCATCCTGAAAACAAATGATGCTGCTAACACCACCAGAACAGCTGCAGCTACCCGCATATAATTCTGGAAGCTTAAATTCAACTTTCTAATTTTAGGTGACTTGTGCTGAGTGATTTTTTCAAGAATCTCTTCATCGAACTTTTGATCCAGAGATGTATGTCGCTGTTTTTCGTAATACCGGAACAGGGTTGCAGCTTCTCTTAATTCTTCAGGCACTTCCTGTTTGTTAAAGAAGTTTCTAAGCTCTTCTTCCTCCTCAACTGTTGTTACACAGTTCCAGTAGCGTTCAAGCAATATGTTTATTCTATTTAAGTCCATATGCGTTGATGTTTAGCAAGTTCTCTCTAACCGATTTCCTTGCTCTGAATAAATTTACTTTCACATTATTGGCGTCCAGGTTAAGTATTTCGCCAATTTCCTTGTAAGAGAATCCTTCAATATCCCTTAGCTGAATGATCTGCCTCTGTTTGTCGGGCAGGTTAGCTATGAAATGATGAATGTTCTCCATTGTATCTTCAGTTTCAGTTATTGTTTCAGGATTTGCTCCTGATGTACTTAAATTGTAGGCTTCATCTAGTCGGTTTGTATTAAACTGTTTCGATTTAAGCCTGTCGAGGGAAAGGTTGCGCACCACACGCATGCACCATGCTTCCATATTCAGGTAGGTGTGCATTTCTTCTCGTTTGTTCCACACCCTGATCATGGCCTCCTGCACAATATCTTTCGCCTCATCTTCATCTTTCAGAAGCCTCAACGCAAAACGATACATCTTATCTTTTGCTGGTAAAACCCGGGATTTAAAGGCTTCTATACTCATGATTCAATAACAAGACGAAAGGGTTGACTGAATGTTACAAGGTAGTGAAAAAAATATAGATATTGTAATTAAGCTGCCCTTTCAGGGCGATTGTTTTACTGTGGGTTTATTAACACAAGGTTTCACCTTGAGATGAAATAAATTGGGCTTTCAGCCCGTAAAACAAGAATAACAAATTGCTCTTAAAAAACTTTATGATAGGGCTGAAGGCCCACCATATTCAAACCAAAGATGCCTTCTTTGTTAATAAGGATCGAAGTAGGAAAGCGCTCTGCAGTAGAAGCTTAGCCATTAGCACAAAAACAGAAATGGTATGAACGGGCTGAAGGCCCAGTTTAGTTAAACCAAAGAGATAGTCTTTGGTCAATAAAGCCGAAGCAAGAAAGTCGCCCTGAAAGGGCAGCTTAGTTTAACCATAAAATAGTAAGCCGAGGATCTATACGGATTGAAACCCAGTTTAGTTAAACCAGAATGTAGTTTTTGGTAAATTAAAGCAAGGGCAGCTTAGTTGTTCTTAATCAAACAAAAACACCTCCTCAATAGTTGAATTTAAGACCCTTGAAACATCATACGCAAGTTTTAAAGATGGATTGTATTTACCTTTTTCCAGGAAGACAATCGTTTCTCTGCGCACATTGACTTTTTGAGCCAGATCATTCTGCGTAAGGTTATGCTGCGCTCTCAGCTCTTTTATTCTATTCTTCATAACCAATTCCTTTTGCATTATAATAAAGCCAGAAGAATACATAGGAGAGGGCCATAGCGATAACACCATAACCGATCATTACATTAGAAGAGGCCAGGATGTGTGATTGCCAGTAGATCAATACCAACCATACAACCAGTGAGACATAATAAGCTGAGGCAGCTGCTTTTTGAGTGATTTTGAATGTTAGTTCATCATCAGTTGAACTTCCACTCTTTTTAAGCATATTACGTTTGACGATCAAGTAAATAGCGAGAATTAGAAACGATGCTATCATTACAACCAGAATAACCTCTGATATTTTACTGGTTGTGTTTTCATCCACAGCACCAGTCTGATAAATCCAAATCCCGGATAGAATCAGTACATACGCTAAAAAAATGACCTGAAATGTGAACTTCTTCATGTTAGTATTATTTTGAGTGTTATATAAATCTAACATAAAGTTAGAAATAAATAACATATATGCAAGCTATTTTACGACTATTTTGAATAATGTGAAAAATAGGTGTGGCAGCTTAATTCGACCTACAAGAAAATAACACTCCTTAATAACATCTTAAGCTGGTCTATATTAGACTGGTTAAAATTGCTTTGAGGAGCCACAGAAATACATATAACAGCCATTCGTTTTGATGGAGGGAGTAATGCCATAAGGAATCCGGTCATTTCAGTTTCATCGATTGTTCCCGAATACATCCCGGATACACCCTGATCACCAAGCAATGTAAGATCTCCGGTTGGTTTCAAAATTGAACCGTCTTCCTGTTCAACGCCAGCCTCCATAGCAGCTTTTAATTTTTTAATTGACTTAAAATCCTGAACCTTTAAAAGCATAAAACCTTCGGTATGGTCAGAGCCCATTACATAGCCAATGTCTTTTTTAGTAGCTTGCCAACCTTCAGGAGGTGTAAACTGGACTTTCATTTCGTTGTCTACAATCGGTTGAGGGCCATCTTGTGCATATGATAATGACTGGGTTATAATAAGACCAATTGCTATTACTAAAACTCTTCTCATGACATTTACCGTTAAATGGTTAAATTACAATTAATCTCTTAATAATCCAACATATATTCTTTTTGACTATTTAGTGTCTATGGTTTTTACTACAATTATTAACCTGGAGATGTTTATTGAATTCTTGATTGATTTTTATTGATACTTATTATCGATTTTTTACATTTTCATCCTACTATTGCCGCATGCAAAGGGTATCCATTGAAAAGTATTTATCTGCAGATGCTAAAACACCTGTTATTGATGTACGGTCTCCGGCAGAATTTACCAAAGGACATATCCCGGGAGCCATCAATATTCCTCTTTTTTCAGACCTGGAAAGAGCAAAAGTTGGCACAGTATACAAGCAAAAAAGTAAAGAAGAGGCGATTTCTTTAGGACTGGAGATAGTTGGGCCGAAGATGAAAACCATGGCAGAATTGGCCAAAGAGTACGCTTTAAATAAACAACTAAAACTGTATTGCTGGCGCGGTGGTATGCGTAGTGAGAAAATGGCCTGGCTATTCGAACTAGTGGGTTTAAAGACCACTGTGCTGGAAGGAGGCTATAAAGCGTATCGCAATTATTTGCATAATAAATTTGATAGCATAGAACAGTTAATAGTTCTACAAGGCCCAACGGGAAGTGCCAAAACATATATTCTTCAAGCGCTTAGTGAGTTGGGTGAACAGATAATTGATTTGGAAGGCCTGGCCAATCATAAAGGATCTGTTTTTGGCGGATTGGGTGAGCCCGAGCAACCTACAACAGAACAGTTTCAAAACAATATTGTAGAATTGCTAGACAGCTTTGACCTGACCAAAACTATTTGGGTTGAAAGTGAAAGTATGACCATTGGCAGAGTGTACCTTCCGGAAGAACTTTGGCATAAAATGAATAATTCTACTGTAGTTTCTATTGATGTTCCACGAGAATTCAGGATCAGGCATATTATAGCCCAATATGGTCAATTCAAATCTGAGCAATTAATATCAAGAATTGAAAAACTGCAACAGAGGCTGGGAGGCAAAGCCATGTCGGAAATAATTGAGTATGTGCAAAAAGAAGATTTGTACCATGCAGTTGACATGCTACTGGATTACTACGATAACAGCTATGCTCACAGCTCGAAAAAATATAAAACCAAAAAACCAATTGTTGTTTACCTGGACTCAGATAAGGCGGATATCAATGCCCAAAAGCTTGTTGAGTGTGTTTTAGAAAATCAATATGATAAAATATAAACTGACCGAATACTCCCATGGCTCAGGTTGTGGTTGTAAGATAGCGCCTCAGAAACTGGAAAGCATCCTTCAAGGCATCGATTGGACTGGTGATTTTCCGGATTTAATTGTGGGTAATGAGCATAAAGACGATGCTGCTGTAGTAAGCATTGATGATAAGCGAGCTATAATCAGCACTACTGATTTTTTTATGCCTATTGTTGATGACCCATTCGATTTCGGTCGAATTGCTGCTACCAATGCCATTAGTGATATTTATGCTATGGGAGGAAAGCCAATCATGGCTATATCCATTTTTGGCTGGCCGATTGACAGGCTTCCTGAAGAGGTTGGCAAAGAGGTAGTGGCTGGAGGAAGGCATGTATGCATGGAAGCAGGCATTCCACTGGCAGGTGGGCATTCTATAGATGCCCCGGAGCCAATTTTTGGCCTGGCAGTAACGGGTATAATTGATCAGGATAAGCTAAAAACCAATGGTGGCGCTAAACCGGGAGACAGGTTGTTTCTCACCAAACCATTAG
Source organism: Bacteroidota bacterium (assembly GCA_039714715.1). GTDB lineage: Bacteria > Bacteroidota > Bacteroidia > Cytophagales > Cyclobacteriaceae > S012-113. Next base: position 10,910 of record JBDLIU010000050.1, on the reverse strand, counting down.
GTGTGGGTATTCTAACTACTGCTGAGAAGAATAAGATTTTGCTGGAAAAAGATCAGGGAAGAGCCGCTGAAGTAATGTTGCAAACTAATGCAATAGGAATGCGACTATCAAATTTGGAGGGGGTAACTGCCATTACAGATGTTACCGGCTTTGGTCTTCTTGGGCATCTGATAGAAATATGTGAAGCTTCTGGGGTATCAGCAGAGATTGAGTTTGGTAAAATGCCCGTTCTTGCCGGGCTCGAATATTATATTGAGAAGAAGAGCAGCCCCGGTGGCACTTTTAAGAATTTCAAAAGCTATGGACATAAAGTCTCAGAACTTAGTAAAGAACAAAAGCTGGTTTTATGCGATCCTCAAACCAGTGGCGGATTGCTTATTTCTGTTAATAAAGAATCGGTGGGTGAGTTTCTGACTATTTGCAAGGAGTTTGATCTTGATTTAAATCCAATAGGAGAGATAAAATTCAAAGAATCACTTAAGGTTACTGTAAAGGACTAGTAGAGCGTTCACAAAATACTATTACATATTTCACTTCTCTTTTTCCTTTCTGCTCCGTTAAAATATTTAAACATAGCTAAGGCTATGCTTGCATATTTTGCCTTGCATAAAGAAGAAACTAAAAGCAAAATATTTGCAACACTATTTTATGAATACACTACTAGAAGGTGCAGAGCACCGAGAATATTTATAGGAAAAAATATAATTGTAAAACTCAAGGTGCGGATGCACCGTTATATCAAGCTGTTTAAATTTTTTTAATTATCAAAAAATATAAAATATGGCTGGGAATAATATCGCGGTGCTCTGCACCTGGTTACGTCCTACAAATTAATCTATAAATATTTCGGGTACGCTGTACCCTCATCATTTCTACAAGAAAGATTTTGTAATTATTCTGATTATCAGTAGCTCATACACGCTGAGGTCTGGGATTTTTCTATTTTCTTTGCGGTTTAAGAATGTATATTATGAGTGAAGCAGCAAAGCCTGAATCTTTAAACTTTATTGAGCAAAAGATTGTCGATGACCTGGAATCAGGTAAGCATAAGAGCATTATTACTCGATTTCCGCCTGAGCCCAATGGCTTTCTCCATATCGGGCATGCCAAGTCAATAGAATTGAACTTCGGACTTGCAGAAAAGTACGGTGGTCAATGCAACCTGCGATTCGATGATACCAACCCTGAGAAGGAGAGTGACTTTTATGTAAAAGCCATTATAGATGATATTCATTGGTTAGGCTATGATTATGGTGAAGATGTTCTTTTTACTTCTGATTATTTTGATCAGTTATATGCGTTTTCTGTAAACCTTATTAAAGAAGGATTAGCCTATGTTGATGATCAGTCTGCAGAAGAGATATCAGAAAGCAAAGGAACACCCACAACACCGGGTATTAAAAGCCAGTATAGAAACAGGTCAGTGGAAGAAAACCTTGAGCTGTTCGAAAGGATGAAGAATGGTGAATTTGAGGAGGGGAGCAAGGTGCTTCGTGCAAAGATCGACATGGCTTCACCCAATATGCTTCTGCGCGATCCGGCCATCTATCGCATAAAAAATGCACCACATCACCGAACCGGTGATAAATGGCATGTCTACCCAATGTATGACTTTGCTCACGGCCAGTCAGATTCAATTGAAAATATTACACATTCATTGTGCACGCTTGAATTTGAGAACCATCGTCCACTTTATGATTGGCTAATAGAAAATCTAGGCATTTTTCCTTCCAAACAGACCGAATTCGCTCGCTTGAACCTTACTTATACCATAATGAGCAAGCGTAAGCTGCTTCAATTGGTTGAAGGTGGCCATGTATCAGGATGGGACGATCCAAGAATGCCCACTATTCCAGGGATGCGCAGAAGGGGATACCCTGCAGCAGCTATTCGAACCTTTGCTAAAGATGTAGGAATTGCCAAGCGAGAGAACATGATTGATGTGAGCCGCCTTGAGCATGCAGTAAGAGCTGAGTTGAACAAAAAGGCCAGTAGGGTTTTAGGTATACTCGACCCGGTTAAACTGGTAATAGAAAACTATGATGAAGGTAAGGTGGAAATGATGCCGGCAGTGAATAATCCGGAGGATGAATCTGCAGGTAAGCGTGAGATACCTTTTAGTCGCGAGCTATACATAGACAGGGCTGATTTTATGGAGAATCCGCCATCGCCTCGTAAATTTTTCAGGCTTGGTCCCGACAGGATGGTAAGGTTGAAATATGGTTTCATTATAAAATGTACCGGTTACGAGAAAGATGAAGAGGGCAATATCAGCTTGATTAAATGTGAGTATTATCCTGAGTCCAGATCAGGACAGGATACCTCCGGTCTTAAGGTAAAAGGAACCTTAAGCTGGGTGAGTGCAGCAGAATCTGTAACAACAGAGGTAAGGCTTTACGACAGACTCTTTAAAACTGAGAACCCGGGATTGGCAGAAGATTTCCTGACCGAGCTGAACCCGGAATCCTTTCAGGTAAATACCATGGCTCAACTTGAACCAGGTGTGAAGGATTTACAAGCCGGAGAAACAGTTCAATTTGAACGAATTGGTTACTTCACCGTTGATCCTGATTCTAATACGGATAAGGTAGTTTTTAACCGTACTGTAACATTACGAGACAGTTGGGCTCCAAAGAATAAATAGTCTGATATTTGCTTTAGCCTGACCTTCAGAAGATTATAAATAAGATTTCTGAACTAAGGTTCAATTTTAGGAATTTCTGGTATAAATTTGTATATCGCTAACTAGATGTTGCCGGGTGAAATGAATTATTCATTGTTTATTTGCAACTAATGACAATACATAAGTTAAGCTGCATTTTTCTTAATAAATCAACCCGGTAGGAATGTATCGTTTTAAACATATTTTATCAGAACTAAATCTTGACGAAGCGGATGACGCAGTAGCATCTTACTCATCAATGATTACTCATATTACAAAGTCTACAGAACTGTACTTCTCCCATGTTCAAACCCAGATTCATGCAAGGGAAGAACTCTTAATTGATGATGACGTTTTGCTACCAACACAATCAGAGGTAGCACTTGATTTAATGGGGAATACTATTGTAAAGCACTATGATGGTAATCCTGATACCAGTGTAGATTTTATGGTGAAAGAAGGTAATCAGCTTAAGTTTTTATTAAAACAAATTAAGCACCACAATATCGACCTGATGATAATAGGCAGGAAACCTCATTCGCCCACATCAAGAAAATTACCTATTAAACTGGCCAGGAAAGCTCCCTGTTCAGTACTAATTGTACCTGAAGGCTCAACACCTGAAATTAATAGCATTGTTGTTCCTGTTGATTTTTCGCATCATGCCAAAGATGCTGTAGAGGTTGCGGTAGAATTTGCCCTTGCCAAGGGATTAAAAGAGATAACCTTATTGCATTTATTCCAGTTGCCATCAGGATATTCGAAAAATGGAAAAGATGAAGATGAATTCTGCGAGATCATGAAGGATAATGCGCTCGAAGAATACGATTATTTCATTGAAGGTATTGATTTTAAAGGAATCGATATTACCCTACATATCACCCATGATGAACAAATGGCTCATGGTATCCTTGAAGAAATTAAAAAGGTAGGTAGTGACTTAATTATTGTTGGTGCAAGAGGTAGAAGTACAGGAGCTGGTGTGCTGATGGGCAGTGTAACCGAGGATATGATCAGGCATTCGCCTATTCCAATACTGGCGGTTAAAGATAAAGCCAGGGGAATGAGCTTTTTTGAATCAATTTTAAGACTTTAACCACCTTATTTGTTCTGATTAATAATTCCTATGTGAAGTCAGATGTTACCATCTGACTTATAAAATAATGTAGCCCAAATGTCAGGAGGTAACTCCTGACATCACTGTATATTAATGAATGAGTTTCTTCGATCCGACCTTAAGGCTTTAGGAAATAAAAAACCCTGACTTTCCATGAGGAAACGTCAGGGGCATAACTAAAACTCCAAAACTCAATAATATATACTAAGCAACCTTAGATTCTTCTTTGGCTATGTTAGGTACTACATTGAATGTAGGTGGTTCTAATAAGTGTTGCTTAACAGGACACTGATCAACTACATTAATAATTGCTTTTTTATACTTTTCAGGGAAGCTTGCAGGTAAGTCAATATTAATATCAATATCGTTCACATGGTTGGTAAACTGATTGTAATTCATCTTCTGGATAATCTTAACACCATCCAGTGACATACCTCTCTGACTCATAAAAGCCTGTACATAAACTGCTGAGCACATACCAGCTGTAGCTAAAAAGATAAGAAATGGTGATACCTCCATGGTAATTTCCTGTGGTCCTAGATAAGGGACTATTCTTCCGTTTTCAAATTTAATTTCAATGTTCATTGTACTATTTCTTTAGTGTTGTTTTATATCTGATGCAAAGTTGATTTGACTGAAATAACTTTTTTGTAACCGGAGTTACAGAAGTTAAAGAATGATTGTTTAGACTAGACCTAAAAGATCTTAGTTCGCTATAAATCCATTACTGAATTGGTATATTTATGGCTTGGGAACAGGAAGACTTATAGCATTTATTATAATCACCACTGCATTATTAAACAGTAGTTTAAAGGCCCAGGAACTTATTGATACCGCTGAATTCAGGAATAAATGGTACCAATCTGAGCTAGCAAGGGTAACATTAGCACCTGCTGCATTAATTACTGGCAGTCTGCTTCTTTTTGATACTGATGGAGGCGATCATACGATAATTCATGATATACCAGGTTTTGAATCATCACTTGACGATTATTTGCAATTTGCTCCTATTCCATTGGTGTATAGTTTGGATTTAATAGGTGTAGAATCAAGAAATGATGTCTTAAATCAATCCTTGTTACTTTTAAAATCAGAATTATTAATGCTGGTTTTGGTGCATCCACTAAAACATCTTACAAGTGTACCCAGACCAGATGGCTCAGGCGATCTTTCATTCCCCTCAGGGCATACGGCACAAGCTTTTGTATCGGCTACTTTTATGCATAAGGAGTTTGGCCGCACAAGTATATGGTATAGTATTGGAGCCTATGCTATGGCATCTACCACTGGTATATTTCGAATTCTGAAAAATAAGCATAGGTTAACAGATGTGTTAATGGGAGCAGGGTTGGGCATTTTAGCTACCAATATTGTCTACGCAACTCATCAAAATAGGTGGGGCAGGGAAGAACGTAAGTACAGCTTACTACCTATGTACAGGGACAAGTCTTTAGGATTACACTTGCAGCTTCGATTATAAATTAAGCCAATAAGTTAATTTGAAAACCAATGATCTGTTCTTAGGACTGAAATCAGAAGCATAATAATTATCAGTATAAACGATATACAGATCTGATACAGGTTTATACCTCCACTGGAACCTGATATTAGTATTAAAGTTATCTACCTGGTTATTGTATTGGAATAACCCTGTTAAATAAACAGTTTTCGAAAAGGTGATATCAATTCTTGGTCCAAGTAGCAACAATTGGGCAGAACTATACGGATCGGGTAGTTTTACATTGTTATACTGTGCTTCCACACCAATATTTCCGTATGGCTGAAAACGATAACTGGCTCTTCCACCAATGCTGTATTTGTTTCCATTAAAGAATTGGCCTACAGAACCTCTGAATCCCCAATATAGTGGTTTGCGCTGATCTGACCTAAACCCTCCGGTAACATATCTGTATGTGTAATCAGACCCGGCAGGAAGTGATACCGCATCTTCTTCATCAGATCTGGTGGGATCGAAATCGTACTTTAGTAAAGTGTATTCTTCAATAAAATCAATGAATACAAAGCTTGAGTTTTGAAAAAACAAATCATAATACAACGTATATTCATGATCAGTTTGCTGGTTCTCTGAATCCCAGAGCATTTCAGCATCTAACCCTATCAGGTGCCTGTTAAAAATTTCCGAGGATGGATAAATAGAAAAGTTTATGCTCGGATTAATCTTTTGAAACCCGGTACGAGGTACATATCCGACCTCTGCATTATAGTTGTTGCCTACGGTTTGATAACCAAGTGATAATTTATATGCCCTTTTGTTATAGGATAATTTGGCACCATAAGAAAATGTGCTATCCGGATTATCAGATGCCATTGAATATTGATAATATGCTTTACCGTTCCAAATGTTATCCGCTGAAGCCAGGTTATATTCCAGCCCTAAAACTCGATTGTAATGGAATTCTGCATCAGGGCTGTCATTGTATTTTAAATCCTGTTTATTAACCACAATAGCAGATATATTGGATCGTGCAAAAACTTTTTGTTGCAATACCGCAACGGAATAATTTAATGATGGCTGATTAGCTTCGTCAACTCTTCTTGTTTGCATACTCATAGCACCTACTCTCAGGTTTTTAGTAGCCTTCCCACTTAGCCGTGCACCAAACAGAATGGGTTGTGCAATGTTTTGGTCGGTGAGTGTATCGCGTGTAATACCAATTCGTCTGCTAAAGAAAGGGCGGGTGTTGCGTTCTCCAAAACTGGCAAACAGATCTGCATTCTCAAGGAAGAACTGTCTTCTTTCAGGAAAGTATATCTCGAACCTACTCAAATTGGTTACCTGCCTGTCAACCTCAACCTGGGAGAAATCCGGATTAATGGTAAGATCTAGATTAAGGGCAGGTGTTACAGCCACCTTGATATCACCCCCAATGCCGTAGCCTGCATCTTTCTCCTTCTCACCTATAGTAGGGTCTGCAAGTTTGTTTTGGTAGCCATTTACACTTACATACGGGATTATAGAGACATTGCCGCCAGGCTTTTCTAAAGGCTCTTCAAACTCAATTTCACCCATAAAGGCCAGATTGAATAGCATGTTGTTCCTTGGTATATGAGTCCAGGTGGAACGTTCATTGTACTTTGTATCGATTCGATAAAAGTTCATGTTCCAGTTTTTACTATTATCTTTAAATCGTAAGGTCTTCAGCGGTATTGCTGCTTCGGCAACCCACCTGTCTTCCTGAATCGTAGCTTCACCAATCCATTTATTATCCCAGGATAAACTAAAACTACCATGACGATCCTGACCACCATTAGATATCAAACCCTCACGTAAAACACCAAAAGGATTAATCCCGAAAACAAATGCATTGGTATTATCCTGGTATGTGTCAATTATAAAGGCGATTCCATCGTTTGCACCTCCTCTATAATCTCGTCTGAGTGATGGGGTTTGGTATCTTCCTTCTATACCATCGTAACAAATGGCAAGCAGGTAAAGGTTTTTATCATCGTATGTTACAAAAACCTCTGTTTTACCTTCTGCGAGTGAGGTGTCATTGGGGAAAAACTGGTGAAAATTTTTGGCTGAAGTTGAGTTTTGCCAGATCGTTTCGTTGGCATAACCATCAATTGTCATCATCTCAGTCGTCTTTTTTATGAACAGAGATGGTTTGTCCTGGCTAAAAACTTTTAGACTGCCTACCAGGATAAATAATAATAATAAATAGCTTCTACCGCTTTTCATTCAGGTTTAACAATTTGGGCAAAAGTAGAATACTTTAAATTTTCACCAAACGCTGTTTATGTCAACGGTAGAGAAAAATGCCCTCATAGATTTAATAAAACCTACGAGGGCATCTATATTACTAGTAGAATAATTCTAAACGTTTCCTACCTCAGCAATTAATTTCTGCATAGTCTGTTTAGCATCACCAAACAACATGCGAGATTTCTCCTTGAAGAACAGAGGGTTCTGAATACCGGCATAACCAGGATTCATACTTCTCTTCATGATAATCGTATTCTTTGCCAGCTCAGTATCTATTATTGGCATACCATAAATAGGGCTCGACTGATCTGTTTTTGCAGCCGGGTTAACCACATCATTAGCACCTACAACCATTACTACATCAGTTGTTGGCAACTCTCTGTTAGCATCATCAAGCTCCAGAAGGTTAGTGTAGGGCACATCAGCTTCTGCTAGCAGAACATTCATGTGTCCGGGCATTCTTCCAGCTACCGGGTGAACGGCATACTTGAACTGAACACCCTCTTTTTCAAGTTCTTTTTCAAGTTCGTGAACTGCATGTTGAGCTTGTGCCACGGCAAGTCCATAACCAGGAACAACCATTACCTTTTGAGCATATTTAAGCATAATGGCTGTGTCAGTTACAGTTGCTTCTTTAGCAACCTGATCGCCATCTTCTCCGGCACTAGCGCCACCGCCACCAAATCCGCCAATAACTACGTTCAGTAGCGAGCGATTCATGGCATCGCACATTAAAATGGTTAGGAAAATACCTGCAGCACCTACCAGGATACCGCCAACAATCATTACCTGGTTACCATAGATAAGACCTGCAAAGGCAGCTCCAATTCCGGTAAATGAGTTCAGTAATGAAATCACAACAGGCATATCACCACCACCGATAGGTAGTACGAATGTAACACCGTAAACAAGTGCCAAACCAAGAAGTATTAGTACAAACATTAAGTCAACACTTGGTTGCATGGACATATATATTGCTACACCTGCAATGGCAAGCATCATAACTGCATTAACAATCTGGGGTGCAGGGAGTACAAGGGTGTCTCGTAATGAGCCATTTAATTTACCCCACGCTATTACACTACCGGTAAAAGATACACTACCAATTACGACAGCAAATACGGTAGTTAATAATGTAGCTAAAGTAGGATCTACTGTGCCATTTGTATAATAAAAAAATTCAATAAAGGCTACTGTCATGGTAGCAGCGCCACCAAATCCGTTGAACAGAGACACCATTTCGGGCATGGCTGTCATTTGCACCTTCTTAGCAGCTACCAAACCAATGGTTCCGCCTACAAAAATACCGCCAAATATCCATCCATAATTATTAGGCAGATCTGTAGCTAATGGGAAAAACAGGGTAACAATCATGGCTAATCCCATACCTGATGCAGCCATCAGGTTTCCGTTTCGAGCACTATCCGGGTGACTTTGTCTTTTAAGCCCTATAATAAACAGTGCGATACTGATAAGATATAATGTATTTAATAATGGATTTTCCATGTTCTATTTCTTCTTTCTTTTAAACATATCAAGCATACGATGAGTAACGGTGAATCCACCCGCTACATTTATCATGGCTAATACTATTCCAGCAGTACCAAAAGCCAAAACCAGGTAATCATCAGGTGCAGCTTTTCTAATAAGCTCTATAGCACCAATAATTACCACACCACTAATTGCATTGGCACCGGACATTAAAGGTGTATGCAAAACGGTGGGTACTTTGGAGATAACCTCCATACCCAGGAAAATGGCAAATACCAGAATGTAGGCCATTACCACTATATCTTCTGTAATATATTTTAATATTTCTTCCATCGAATTTATATTAAGCGTTATATAAAACCTGGCCGTCTCGTGTCATACAAGATTTGCCAATAATTTCGTCTTCAAAATCTGGTGCAAATTCACCTTCCTTAAACATAGGTAAAATGTAATTCTCTACATTTTTACTATACAGCTTGCTGGCATGTGTTGGCAGCTCAGCAGCTAGCTTAGAGTTACCAAGAATTTTAACGCCACTATACTCAACCACTTCATTGTCAACTGTTTTTTCACAGTTACCTCCTGTGGCAGAAGCAATATCGATAACAACTGAACCTGGTTGCATCTCTTCAAGCATTTCTGTTGTTACCAGGATAGGGGCTTTTTTGCCTCGGAGAAGAGCTGTGGTTATTACCACATCTGATTTAACAATCTTCTCATGAATAAGTGCCTTTTGCTTCTCCTTGTATTCATCTGTTTGTTCAACAGCATAACCTCCGGCTGCCAGGTCATCAGTAGAACCTTCTACTTCAACAAACTTGGCACCTAAACTTTGAACCTCCTCTTTGGAAGCTGCTCTTGTGTCAAATACTTCTACAACGGCTCCTAAACGCTTTGCAGTAGCAATAGCTTGCAAGCCTGCAACACCGGCACCAAGTATAAGTACTTTAGCGGGAGGGTTGCTACCTGCTGCGGTAGTAAGCATTGGAAAATACTTAGATAAAAGGTTAGCTGCTTGAAGAACAGCTTTGTAGCCTGCAATTGAGGCCATAGATGAAATAACATCCATAGCTTGTGCCAATGTAGTTCTTGGAATCATGTCCAGACTAAATGTCAACAAGCCTTTCTCAGCAGGAGCGTTAAGTACCGATGGTTCGAAGAACGGCTGTAGCTCCGAAATATAGGTTGTACCACTGCTAATTTTGTTAACTTCCTCCACCGGAAGCGGGTTGATTGTAAGAATCATTTCTGCCCCTGATAATATCTCATCACGGGATTTAACCTTAGCACCAGCTTCCTCATAATCCTTATCAGAAAAGAAAGAACTGTTGCCAGCTCCACTCTCTACCCATAATTCATGATTCTGCTCACTAAGATTTTTGATCTGAACGGGTATCATTACCACCCGCGTGTCATTGATTTCTTTTAGAATAGATATAATCATTTGATAAAATTTGCCTCTAAAATAAGACATTACTTTGATTAGAAAATGACTAAGATCATAATGTTTTATCAAAAGATTTTTTAGTTGCTTTAAGCCAAAATTTCACGGTTTATTTGGGCGAAATTTTTGATTTTTTTTACCAGGAATTGCTAATGAATCCAACGGGTGTAACCCGGAATAGTGTATCTTCGTCAAATTGCTGTAAACGAATAATTTAGAAAATGAAAATAATTAGAATTCTCTTTTTTAGCTTACTGGGTTTGTTTGGAATACTTGGTATTCTTTACGTTTCATTATATTTCATATATTCAGGTGAATATACAGTTGCTAAAACAGTTGAGCAGGATCAGTCAATTCCTCATATTACATTGGATGGCATAACATTCCATGCAGAAACATTTGGTAGTGATACAAACCAGGTTGTGATAGTCCTTCATGGGGGGCCGGGTAATGATTATAGATACCTGCT
>JBDLIU010000049.1:0-21117 GCA_039714715.1 Bacteroidota bacterium | reverse complement strand
AGCCTTTGCAGACCAGTGCTCATTAAATTCTGCACTTATTTTATAGCCGGCTTTATATTCAAACTCAACATAATCCTTATCAGTGGTAGGCTCAACTGAATTTTTTGTTAAATAATTAATACCCATATCCAGTTTATGGTCAACAACATCATTCAGGTTGTTATCCGTTAATCCTGCATTTAGTGACAAAACATTCAACCTTTGTCTGAACATGGTAGTGGGGACAATAAAATCCGGATCATACCCATAAATATCATAAGTGTAAAACTTGTTGTTGATATTTGAGAACAAGGTGACATTATTGAGGAAGTACTTTGCTGCCCCTCCTATACTCGTAGTATATTCCGGAGCATCGATACCTTCAATGGGGCCTGAACCTGATGAATAATGATTAAAGTAGGCATCAAGCATGTACTCATCGTTCCTTTTTGTGCCTGCATTAAGCAAGATAAACGGTGACCTGTAATTGCCATATCCTACCTTACCGTTAAGGCTGTAAAGTTTATCCAAAGCCTGATCTTTCATGGTTTTAGGCCTTACTATTACCTGTAATTTTGGTAATGAGTCATTAGCATCCGGTAGCTGGTAATTCAGCTTTACGGGCACAGCCTCAGGCATTTCAAACTGAATTGACTTAAACCTCCTGGAAACAGGTCTGAGGCTTATAACCTTGTCCTTCTCAATAACAACCTTGGCATCTTCAATGCCACCGGCCGGCTTTTCCCAATCATCCTGTGCTAAACCTGCCAACGGTAGCGTTATCAATAAAACAATGATATAATATATGTATCTATTCATTCTGATTGGATGAAGTATCAATTTCAACTGTATTTAGTGAGTCAGGTAAAATGTTGGCTTCCCTGGCCTCTTCATTACTAACCCATTCGTGGCGCTCTGTAGCTTTTGCTACTGTAGCCTTATCATCAGAGTAATCGATAATAGACTGCAATGTTGCCTTTGCCTGGTAGTATTCCTTCAAAGCAATAAAATTCTCTGCTACCAGTAAAAAGCCCTTATCAAGCCATTCTGAATAGTTCCCATATTGTTCAGGAAGCACATACAGCGCTTCACTCGAATTAGTATAATCTCCCTGGTGATTGAGGATCACTCCGATGTAGTATTGTGCTTCTGCTGCATTTTTGTCCTTTGCCAGCTTGGTGGTAGTTTCAAAACTTAAGAGGGCATTTTCATACTGACCTAAATTGATGTAGGATAACCCTTTCTTAAGGTGAGCGGCTACAATAAAGTCACTCCTTTTGCCTCCGTTTTCTAGCAATAAACTGCAATATTCAATAGTTGAGTTGAATTCGCCCAGGTTAAAATGCCCATTCATTAGTCCCATCCAGGCACGAAGCTTCTGGTTATTACTTGCGGCAACTTTAATCAACTCTCCATAGTATTGGTTAGATGCAGTATAGTTGCCATTAGCAAATTCAATATCAGCAATTCTTTCAGCTACCTGATGAACCCTGATGTCTTCACCTGATTTATACAGTTTATAATATTCTTTAAGTGCAGAGTTCGGCTTATTTGTTCTATAAAGCGATTCAGCAAGGATATAGCGTGCTTCAGTTGTATTGATATCTTCAGGATAGGATTGCATAAAAGAAGTAAGACCAATGGCAGCTTTTTCATACTCCTGGTTGTTGTACAGGCTCTTAAGCGACTCAAACTCAACCTTTTCCAAACCACTTATTTCAGGATTCTTAGCCCTGAAATCTGAGAGTATTGGCTCAAACTCATCGCCACGATCCACAAGGTTTAGTGCATCCTGGAGTCCTATCAAAGCATCGCTTACACCCTGGTTATTCGGGTAAGTATTGATAAACCGCTTATAAAGATTAATAGTATTCTCATACTGCCCGAGGTTAAAATTGGCCACTGCAGAACGTTCTAATGCAAAGGCAACATAAGGACTTCGGTTTTTTTCTTTAATGAGTTTATCGAGCGTGAACAATGCATCTACGTAGTTTTCTTTTTTAAGCTGTAAAAGTCCTTTTTCAAATAAAGCATCATCGTAATAGGCAGAAGTCTTGTATACATTGATAACACGATCCAGGTTATCAATAGCCCTTGAATAATTATCTAAAATTCCGTTGATAACACCTGTCTGATAGTATGCATAGTCTTTTTCATTAACAATGCTCCTAATGGCTTGTCCGAAGTAGTTTAGCGCTGTCTGATACTCTTTATTAACATAATAACAGTCTGCCAGCCTAACGAGCGCATTTCCATAACTATTATCATCCTTGCCCACATTTTCAACAAATGCCTTAAAGTCCTTTAAAGCCTTGTCATACTCTCCCGTATTATAGTAAGTATAACCTCTTCCGTACCTTGCTTTCCAGAAATCAGCTTCAGAAGCATCTTTACCCACTTCAATTGCTGCTACATAGAATGGCTGTGCGGCTTTGTATTTCCTGCCTATCGAATATGCTTCCCCTAACCATAAATTAGCTTTTAAGGTATACTTTGGGTTCAGGGGGTGCCCAAGCGATTTCTCAAAATATGATATTGCCTCGGCAAACTTTCTATTATTATACAGTCCCACCCCATGGTAGTAAGTTGCCTGTTGATAAGCCTGCCAAACAGTGTTTGACTTGTTTTCCAGACCAGCTATATACGTTAAAGCTGATTGATAATTACGTGTATTCAGAAATGCCTGGGTTAATAAATTGTCTGCATCCTCAGTTAGATCAGATTCCGAAAAATCATTTCTAAAATCACCAATTATTGAAATACATTCTGAATATCGGCCCAGATCATACGCTAGCTTGCCTGCCATAAAAGAGGAAGACTCTTTTAGCTCATTGGCATATTTACTGTCTTTTACAGCTTTAATGGCTGTAAAGGCGAATTCTGTATTATCTGCATCCATGTATAGTTTGGCCAGCTCAAATGATGCCAGGGCTCCCAGCCTGTTATTCTGGCCAGCTATCGACTTGATAAGGGTGATAGCCCTGTTTCTATTGCCTGTCTCTTTCGAGGCTATTCCGAAATGAAATACAGATTGCGCTGTAAACTTTTCTTTTTTATTGGCAAGGTCGAAATAATAATAGGCATCCGAGTATTGTTCCATTCCATAATATGATTCGGCCAACAGGATCGCAATCTGCCCTTTCTTTTGAACAGCCTTTTTGCTATCCAGTACAGGTTTGGCATATGAAATTAAGTCATTGTACCTGTTTGACTTATAATAGATCGAGGTAATCATATAGGGTGCCGTACTGGCAAACGCTTTATTATTCTGAATAGCCAGGTAATCGGCTAATGCAGCATCATATAATTGTTTATCATATTCGATAAATCCCGCATAATATTTAGCAGGATCGCTATATTCACTTTTACCTTTCTTAATGGCATTAAACTGAATAAGCGCCTCGTTGAACTTCTTGGTGGCAAAGTAGCTGTAGCCAAGCTTATAGCGTACTTCATCCTTTTGCTTTCTGGGGACCACTTTCTGATCCACCATGCTCAGGAATGCAATTGCCTGTTTGTAGTTTCTATCCTGGAAAAAGTACTCTCCCATCTCCAGGTAAGCCTTGTCACTATACGCAGAGTGAGGATTACCCTCAATAAAGTCATTCATTAACTTCTCGCCATCCAGATGATAAAGGATCAGTCCACATTTGGCTGTGTAATAAGAGGCTGCAGCCTCATATTGCGTATCATCTGTCTCCAGGTATTGCTCAAAGTAATCCCTTGCGCCACCATAATTGCCTGATTCCATAAGATACATTCCGTTATCGAATAGAACCTTTGGCGATTGGCGCTTAATATTGCTTTGTCCAAATGAAAGAATGGATGAAACCGTGAATAAAACTAGTAATATGTTCGTTCTTATAAGCATTAACAATTTATGGTTCTTAATGTACTAACTTAAATACCAACTGTTTTAGTATACCTTCACTATCAACAGGCGGACTATCTATTCCTTTTACCGTAAGATCTGCCTCGTGTATGTGTTTAATATTCTCCAAAACCTTATAAAGTGGATAGTTCCTCATCCCCTCTGTATAATCTTTTACAAAATAAGGGGGAATCTTCAATAATCTTGCCAGATTGGATTGTGATTTATCATTTGAATGATGCGTCAACAGCAATTTATTAAATAGCGAATATAATAGGGCAATTATAGGTATTGGGTGATGATCTTTCGGGTTGGCACCAAAGTATTTCACTATCCTGTTTGCCTTTAGCACATCCCGTTTTAAAAGAGCATTTTGAAGCTCAAAAACATTATACTCTTTGCTTATACCAATATTCTTTTCAATGAGATTCTCATCAATAACTACATCATTATTCAGCTTAATTAAAAGCTTATCAATCTCATTAGAAAGCCTTTCGAGGTTATTACCTATATGATCGGCCAACATTTGTGTTGCCAACTCGGTAATCTTATAGTTCTTTCCATTCAGGTATGAATTAATCCATTTTGGTAATTGATAGTCTTTTAACTTGGCGCTATTCATGAGCACGCACTTTTCTTTTATAGCCTTGGCAAGTGGTGTCCTTCCATCCAGGTTTCCATATTTATGACAAAATAAGAGCACAGTAGAATCTAAAGGGTTTTCGATATAAGCCTGCAGCATATCTCTGCTTTCCTTATTCTTAAAATCCTCCAGCAAATGGGCTTCTTTAACGATTACCACCTGTTTTTCAGCCATCATAGGGAACCTCCGCGCATTAGCCAGGATATCACTCATTTTAGAATCCCTGCCATACAATATGGTTTGGTTAAAGCTTTTTTCAGCTTCAGGCAGCACATTTTCTTCGATATAATCACAAACCTTATCAATATAAAAAGGCTCTTCTCCCTGCAGAAAATAAATCGGATGAATTTTCTTCTCTTTAAGATCTTTTAATATTTCTGATGCGGGCATATATCTTTATGTAATAAACAACAATTATAAAGAAGATATATGTTGTAAGCCAAGCATTTAATAACTTTGATTTAGCAGGAAAACAAATCAATGATTTTTGCTGATAGAAATAATTAAAAGTATATTTATCAGTTAGTAATACCAGACGGCTTAAACAGGAGTATATGAAAAGATTCAGCATATTATTATTCACATTACTAGTAGGAACACAAGTTGCTGCACAGCAGGGATCCGATATCTATTTATTCAACTTCAAAATAGACCAAAATCACTTCACACTTAGCAATGCCAGGAATATTACTAACTCGCCTGGTTATGACAACCAGCCGTATTTCATGCCTGATGGCAAAAGTTTGCTTTACTCTTCTGATGATGGTTTTGGTCAGACCGATATCTACAGATATTATATTGAAGGGCAGAATGAAAGAAGGCTAACCTTCACTCCTAATAGCGAATACAGTCCTACCGTAATGCCAGATGGAGAGAATTTTAGTTGTGTTATACTGGAACGTAATGGGGATCAATACCTATGGAAATACCCAATTCATGGGGCCATTCCGCGTAAGGTTACCGCCATTAATAATATAGGTTACCATTGCTGGATAAACAAAGACAACCTGGGCCTTTACATTGTGGGCGAACCCAACACAGTAGACATGGTAAATCTAGCTTCTAATGAAACTAAAACAATAACAAATACACCAGGTATTACACTCATAACCGCCCCGGACAAGGGTAATATGCTTACCTATGCGGACTTAACAGATGAGCATCACTGGTATATAAAAGAGTTTAATATCGATACTAAGGAGTCTGTTACTGTTATTGAGACCCTTAAAAAATCTCAATATTACACATGGACACCCTCAGGCATTCTTTTAGCAGGGGATGGTAAGCGCATTTATAAGTTTGATCCCAAGCAGGATACAGAATGGATAGAACTTGCCAACCTTGGTGATTATGGTATTAAAGAGTTTACAAGGTTAGCGGTAAGTCCTAAAGGAGATATGCTCGCTGTAGTTGTTTCCGAATAAAACTTGCCACATAACATTTCTACAATTATTTTTGCAATCCTAATGCCGTGGTGGTGAAATTGGTAGACACGCTGTCTTCAGGTGGCAGTGCTTTCGGGCGTGGGGGTTCGAATCCCTTCCACGGCACAAGACTTTCAATAAAAGAGCTGAAAATGAATTCCGAAAGAGAGCATTAGAAAACTTGTTTAATAATGCTGGATTGAGGAAGACATAGAGCGTAGTGATAGCCTGAAAGGCTTTCAGCTCATTTCAAAAGGGATCACTTTAGTAATCCCTTCCACGGCACATAAATCTTTCAGAGCCCGTAAATGGATTACGAAAGACAGCATAAGAAAACGTGTTTACTTATACTGGATTGAGGAAGACAGTGAGCGAAGCGAGAACCTGGAAGGTTTACGGGCAAACCCCCACTAAGGATCACGAAGTAATCCCTACAACACAAACATGTTCACGCGCCCCTCTTAGTCTCCTAAAGGAGCCAGCCCGTTAACAAGTTCCGAAAGTAAGACAAAGAGCAAAACGATAAGCCAGATCCACCAGCTGACGGATGGCCATACTCCACCCGGGATCACGCTAGTAATCCCTTCCATGGCACTTCGTTTCTTCAAGATCAATCACATTTATAACTAGCTAAACAACATGGAATACTTCCTGATTATAGCCAGGATAAAACAGAATTATCCTTCTTATCACATTTTTGCCACTAAAAAGTCATCGCTTATTCCTTTAAATTATGAATAACCATCTAACTCATTGGCTGATAGTTATTTAAATATGGAGTTTTAGACAAGCCTAAAACATAAATAATCACTTTTAACACCTGATTTTCAGTAGCATGATTGTATTTTTGAGTTGTGAATAGACGAGACGTTTTTCTTAAGCACCTTGCCCCTACTTCTACTCATCCGGTGATGCTGGAAGTAGATTCTGCATCGGGTACCATGATTACAGATACCGGTGGCAAACAGTATTATGATTTAATCGCGGGAATTGGTGTTGCCACTGTGGGCCATAATAATCCTGCTATTAAAAAAGCTATCACGGGGCAGTTGGACAAACATGCACACGTAATGGTTTATGGAGAGTACATTCAGTCATCTGTAAACCAGCTGGCTTTATCACTATCTACACTCCTGCCTAAACAATTAAACACATCATATTTTGTAAACTCAGGGACCGAAGCCAATGAAGCAGCGATGAAGCTGGCTAAAAGAATAACCGGCAGAAACAAAATCATTGCTTTTAGAGGAGGATATCATGGCAATACCCAGGGCTCAATGAGTGTTTCTGCTAATGAAGAGAAAAAATCAGTCTATCGCCCACTGATCCCGGGCATATCATTTATCAGGTTTAATAGCATTGAAGACCTGGAGACTATTACAAGTGATATAGCCGCTGTTATTATTGAACCTATCCAGGGTGATGCAGGCGTTATTATTCCTTCTCAAGAGTTTATAACTGCCTTAAGAAATAAATGTTCTCAAACAGGTACACAACTAATATTCGATGAGGTACAAACAGGAATAGGTCGTACAGGTAAAATGTTTGCCTTCGAGCATTTCAACATTATACCGGATATTATCACGCTTGCTAAAGGACTAGGCGGTGGAATGCCCATTGGAGCTTTTATTTCATCTTATGAGAACATGCAACTTCTGGCCGACAATCCTATGTTAGGTCATATTACCACGTTCGGGGGCAATCCTGTCTCCTGCGCAAGTGCTAATGCGGTTTTGGATATTGTTTCTGATGCTCAATTCCTGGATGATGTAGAAAAAAAAGGAGCATTGTTTGAGGAATTATTAGTCCATCAGGAAATAAAGACGTTAAGGCGAATAGGATTAATGATAGCAATAGAACTGGAAAATGAAGAAAAGGTAAACAATTCCATTCAACAAGCCCTGCAGGAAGGTGTGATTACCTATTGGTTTCTATCAACCCGAAATGCATTCAGAATCTCCCCTCCTTTGACAATAAGTTACGATGAAATCAAAGCCTCCTGTAAGATATTATTGTCAGTTTTGGATAGAATCTAATTTTTTTTTGAATTTGCATTAAACCATTTCAGGTTACCTTTGTCTAAGAAAATGTACATATACATATATTAAAATATTTTAATCAATTAAATGATGAGAAAACTATCGCTATTTGCAGGATTATTACTACTGTTGGCAACAGCTTGTAATAAAGATGATAATACGACCTCACTAGTTGTGAGATTAACAGACTCACCAGGAGACTATGAATCTGTTTATGTAGATATTCAGTCAGTTCAGGTTCATGTAAGTGAAGGAGAGCAGGTAGAAGATTGGATTACATTAGACTCTAATCCGGGTATTTATGATCTACTTGAATTAACTAATGGTGTAGAAACTGTTATTGCGAACGACCAGTCGTTACCCACAGGTCATTATTCGCAACTAAGACTGATTCTTGGAACTGAAAATTCAGTGGTTATTGATAGTGTTGAATACCCTCTAACTGTGCCTAGTGGTGCAGAATCTGGTTTGAAACTACACATTCATGCTGATTTGACCGAAGGTATTACTTATTCTATTCTTTTGGATTTTGATGCTGCTAAATCTGTTCATAAGCAAGGGATTAATGACAGTTATATTCTACGACCAGTGATTAAAACTATTACAGAGGCAGTGGATGGCGCTATTAGTGGCACCGTGGTTCCGGATAGCTTAAACGTGGCTGTATTTGCACTTATAGGTGATGACACAATCAGTACCAGCTATGCTGTTGAAGGAAACGGTAGTTTCTTTTTAGGAGGATTAGCTGACGGAGACTATATGGTAACATTTGATCCGGGTGAATTATCCGGATTTAAGGGAGATACCATAGAAAACGTTACGGTTACTGTTGGAGACGTAACAGATGTTGGAGAAACTGCATTAGTTCAGTAATCTAAATTAAGCATTATTATAAACCATCTGCTAAAGAAATTGGCAGGTGGTTTTTTTATTGTTAAGATTTCAATTCCCTTGAATCCCTATTATTGGCAGTAGTGTTTCTTAGTCTAGCATAAGCCAACAAATAAACTGTTGCCACTCCCAAAGCAAGCAATGTGCCCCAGTAAATGCCATATAGCGGATAAGCTATCGATGCCGCCAAAGAATAGGTAATAACAGAGAACAACCCCACTGGTACATTCTTGATTACTGTAAACACATGCTCTTTGGAGTATGTGACATGCACAATCAGCATTAATGGAAAAATAGTGGATGGAAAAGCAGAAAATAAGCCTGCCCAACGCTCACCTACCAGTTCCGGGATACTTGTTACAATCAGAATAATGGTGACAGCAAATGAAGCTCTTAAGAAAAGAACCTTATAATTCGTTTTTATCTTTTCTTTTATTTTGACATCCTCCAGATCCTTCAGCAGGTAAATGAACACAAAAGAAAATCCAACGGGTATCAATACGGCAACATATTTATTTACTTCGATAAAATGCAGCAACCATATCACAAAAAAGTACCCTAGTATCGCTGTTAAAGAAGACAGCAGCACATTATACTTTTTAAACAGCAACGATGCCCTGTAGTAGAAGTAAACAAAAAACAGCACACCACTGATACCTATTATGTTATATTCTGCACTCTTAGCTGCAAATTCAGGATTTACCTCTAATCCATAAAAAAATAAGATGATAGCAGATACCGTGGGATAACCGGACAGAATACCTGCTGCTTTTGGGCTAACATATTCCGCCAAAAGTGATAACCCTACCACAACCGCAGCAGTGGCGGCAATCTTGATAAAAAATAACAATTCAGGCATCCGTACTAAACCAATATTATAAGGGCGCAAATTTACCCTAAAAGTGTACAGATGAAAAAATCGTTTCTTTAAAATTTCTAGAAACTATGACTTTTTCCTCCTTTTGGCAGTACTCTTTCCCTTTTTAGTTTTCAGCCAATCGACTTCAAACGTATAAACAGCACTTAGGTTAAATTCCAGAAATCTTACATCCATCGATTCTGCGAACCCAAGGATAGGAATGTTAGCTACAGAATCATAGTCACCCAGGTTGGTGCCACCCAGCTGAACTCTGAAATCAAGGTATACATTTTGCTGACCATAGACAGGATAATCTATACCTGCTCCTACCACTAATCCCCATTGCAAACGACTGGGATTCGAGATATACATTTTGTCAAATTCTGAGTTGTTAACTGGTGGCTCTCCCCAAATAATTACATATTTCTGGGTAGGTCCATCCGCACCATATAATTTACCCCTTCCTCCAAACCAGTAACTAGCGGTGGGGCCAATCCCGAAATGCCAATTATAAACTCCTGAGGAAACCTTGGCCCCCTCAAAGCTAAAACGTACCATTACGGGCATTTCCAGGAAGTTATACCTGGCATCATTCACTAAACCCGTAGCAGTAACTATAGTCTTTTTGCCTTTCATTGAATAATACAATTCCATATAATAATGGATGTTTTTCTTCAAAGGCATATCGTAAGCGCCACCTAGCTGGATCCCGTATTTTACTCTCTGGTCAAAAACATCCTCGTCTTCCTTAAAATTGAACCTGCTTTTAAACACATTAATACCAACCTTTGGTCCAATATTATACTTGACTCCTTTTGACTGCGCATTTGCAATAATTACGCTGAGTAAAATGGCAGGAATTAGTAAAATATGTCGTATCATTATCTAAAATTAATAACTACCTTTTCAAAGAACGATATATTTTTGAAAATAGTTATAAATAAACGAAGAAACATCAAATATGAGATATAGGTTAATAGTCCTATTAGTTGCATTGATAAATGTTTCTACACTGGCACAAGAAACACCGCTATTTACCCACTATTACGCAAATCCTTATATTTATAACCCCGCTTATGCAGGTTTAGAAGGACGATCTACGGTATCATTAACGCACCGAAGACAGTGGTTAGGCATTCAGAACGCACCTGTTACATCAAATTTCACATTCCACAGTTCGGTGATGGCGGGATTTAATATGGGACTTAATGTTACCCAGGACAACTTTGGTATATTCCAGAACAGTGGCGCACTACTTACTTTCGGTTATCAGATACTATTAGGTCATAACCACTATCTGTCATTTGGCATTTCCGGAGGAGCGAAATTTCAAAACATCGATTTTACGGGCGTCAATGTCAGCGACCCTGCCCTGGTTGATTTATTAGATCAAAATAAAAGTATTAAGCTGGATGGTAATGCAGGAATTGCCTACCATGTAGGAGGACTTAATTTAGGATTCTCCCTTCAGAATATATTTAGAACAGACATGTATCCGCTGGAAGACTTTGAACCTGGCGATCTTGATCTTATTAGAAACTATATGATTACGGGAGATTATATGTTTTACTTTGGAAATGATGAATACATTTTTCAACCCTTTGGTTCCTACAGGGTTAATGATGTAACTGAACCTCAATGGGAAGCTGGCGCTATTTTCCATATAAAACATGCTCTGTGGATTGGTGGTAGTTATCGTGATGATTTCGGGCTTATTAAAAACCTAAACGAAGAGCAAGGTTTTGGCATTATCGGTCTAATTGGGTTTAAAAAAGAGGGCGTTTTCTCATTAGGCTATGCTTATGAAATGCCAATGGGCAATACAACCGGTATAAATATGACTTCTCATGAAATTCATGTAAACTTTGCTTTTGGGGAGAAAAAAGACAGGGCAAAGAAATACCCTACCTTCTTAGCAAGTCGTAAACCTAAGAAACCTGAGAAGAAGAAAAAGAAGGAAAAGGAAGTTAAAGAAGACACAGTTAAGACTGAGCCTGTCGAAGTCAAAGAAGATACTACAAAAGTTGTTGAGGATACTATACCGGTAATTGAAGAAAAACCTGACACAGTAACCCGGGATACAACTCAGCAAGTAGTGACTAAGCCTGTCGATGTCATAGAAACTACACCTCCTGACACAACCCAAACGACTATTCCGAAGGAACTTCAACCTGCAGTTGTAGTCTCTAAAGGTGGTCATCCATTCGAACTAGATGCTGGACATTTCGTTATTGTCGGAGCCTTTGGACAGTTTAACAATGCTGTAAACCTAAATGACAGGTTGGTGTCACAAGGATATACATCTGGATTCGGTTTCAGTAGTGAGAAAAAACTATTCTACGTTTACATAAGCGCTGAAGGTTCAGCAGAAGATGCTCGCAAGAAACGAGATGAGATCAGAAAAGTACCAGCTTATAAAGATGCGTGGTATTTATTAGTGAATGAATAGGTTACATTTTTAATAATTACGGAATATAAACATAATGGTAGCAAGAAGACTTAACTTACTCCTAATTCTATGTCTAATTTCTGTGCCTTTTTTAGTACAGGCGCAGAATATTTCGATTAGCAGTGTTTCTGCAAAAAAAGGCTTTTTTGGGAAAATAATAGAGATTTCCGGAAGTGGGTTCAGTAGTACTCCTGCTTCTTTAGAGGTTTGGTTTGGAGCAGCGCAGGCCCCAATCGTGTCTTCTACTGAAAATTTAATTATTACAAGAGTGCCACCCGGAGCTACAACCTCAGCCGTAACTGTGCTTCATAAAACTAAAGGTCTGTCAGCCACATCTTCTACTGTATTTTATTCAGAATTTATTAGAGGGGTGCTCAGTCCTGATCTAAGTACCATGGAGATTAAATCCTATCCTAACGCTACTGAATTATTCGACCTGGTTATCGTTGATCTGGATAAAGATGGCAATAATGACATTGTTGCCAGTATAAGTGATAATGCTGCCACCAGAATTAAAATTTACCATAATGTAACAACCGGCACCAGTATTGATTTTACGGAACAAGAGTTTGCCATTGGCGCCCCGAGTGCAAAATTAGCATTCGGAGATATTAATGGTGATGGAAAGCAGGATATTGCAGTGGCAAGAGGCGGTCTTACCAGATCAGAGTTCTTTGTACTAAAAAATAACTCAGTAGCTGGTAGCATAGCTTTTTCAGCTCCTCTGAATTATTCTTTAAGAACTACCCAGTATGCTAGCGGTATTAAGATTCGTGATCTTGATCTCGATGGAAAACCGGAGGTAGTATTACTTAATACAATAGATAACGAAATTTCAATCTATAAAAATAAAAGTACAATAAGTGCAATAAATCTTGAGACAACACCCGCTCGAATACCTTTTAGTGCAACCAGCACAGATCCGGGCGGAGGTCTTGTAATCGATGATTTTAATAATGATGGCAAACAAGATCTTGCACTTACACAATACTACGAGCAAGATGTATATGTTTTAGCTAATAACAGTTACCCTGGTACATTTAGTTTCGGTACTCCTTTAAAAATAGATATAGGTGGTAGTTTGGACAACCTTGTTGCCGGTGATATTAATGATGACGGTAAAACAGACCTGGCTGTAACAGATGCTCTTAGTAATTTATGGATTATCCAGAATTCAACCAGCACATCCACCATTAGTTTTGATGCCCCCATATCATATGCCACCTCCGGAGTTAGTTCCGGAATTGCCATGGCGGACATCTTTGGTAATGGACAATTAGATATAATGGTAACCGGCTCTGGTGGATATTTCACGTTATATGAAAATAAAAGTAGTGGGGGAACTTTAACCTTAGCAGGTCACTCTGTACCTCAAGCCTTAAATACTATAAATGTTGCCTCAGGCGACCTGAGTGACGATGGAAAATCAGATATTGCTTTGACTGCGAAAAATGCTACCACTTTCTCCCTTGTTACTATTAGAAATACAATCTGTACCTCACCGGTAATATTTGGAGAAACAGCTCCAACTATCTGTAATGGGCAAACTTACACATTTAGAACTACCCCTGCCTTGCATGCCGATATAATCTGGAAGCAAGACGGCACACCAGTACAAACCGGTGCTGATCCTTTTTATGTTGCCTCTACTCCGGGAAACTATACGGTTACTTTTACTACAAATGACGGACTGTGTTCAGAAGAATCACTACCAATTACCCTCGGATCAAGCACAGATGCTTTTCCGAATGAACCCACAGCTTCCAACGATGGACCCACCTGTATAGGTAGCTCTGTTCAATTGTCTGCTGCTACTGTTACAGGAGCTACCTATCAATGGACAGGCCCTGATGGTTTTTCTTCAACTGATCAGAACCCCGTATTAACAGACATTACAGCTGCCATGGCTGGCACTTATACAGTTACTGCTTTTATAGATCCATGTACCAGCGATCCAAGCACAACTATTGTAGAGGTAATTAACCCTCCCGCCATGTCTATTGCAAGTTCGGTAACAGATAGTTTCTGTGAAGGTGAAAATGTAACCTTAACGGTAGGCGCTGCTACAGGATATACTTATCAGTGGAGTAAAGATGGTGCAGAAATTGCTGGCGAAACCAATAATACGCTGGTCACTTCAACAGCCGGAAGTTATACTGTAACACTTACCAGCACCAATTGTTTGCTAACATCAGATCCTTATATATTAACGTCATTTTTGCCCCCATCCCCAGTATTTAGTGCGGATGGAAACCTTTGCACAGGTAATGTTATCACTTTTTCAGAGAGTCCTTCCGCTGTAACCGGAAAGACACCCACTTATTCATGGGACGTAAACGGAGACGGCACAGAAGATTATAACACAGCATCACCATCACACACTTACACAGCTGCTGCCGATTATACCGTAACATTAACAATGGGCTATGTAGGACATACCTGCACAGGATCAACGAGCAATATAATCTCAATTGACACATCAACACCATTTACAATAACAGTAACCGGAACAATGCCCTTCTGTGAAGGTGATAGTGTATTACTGGAAGTACCAAGTGCAGACTTCAGCACTGCTTCATGGAGCACAGGTGAAAGCGGATTGTCAATTTATGCTAAAACAGCGGGGACAATAACTGTAGAAGCAACCAATGCAAATGGTTGTATTTCTCCTGGTCAGATAGATGTTACAACTACTCCAGGACCTACAGTTACTGCTTCATCAGACGCTACTTCTATTGAAGAAGGGCAGTCAGTTCAATTACAGGGTAGCGGTGCTGATACCTATGTTTGGTCTCCCGGAGTAACATTATCTGATTCAACCATAGCTAACCCTTTAGCCTCCCCTATTACAACAACCCTTTATATAGTAACAGGTACTGATGCTGCCAGCGGTTGTAGTGGGACGGCTGAAGTAAATATTGAGGTCAAGACATCAAATATTGTAGATGTAGTAGCTCCCGTGATGTTTTCACCCAATAATGATGGGGTTGATGACGTTTGGGTAATAGAAAGAATTGAAAATTACCCTGATTGCACATTGATGATTTTTGCCAGAAATGGAAAGATTGTTTATGAAGCAACAGGATATAATAATAACTGGGATGGAAAAGATGCGAATCTGGCCGACCTGCATGAAGGCGCCTATTTCTATACTATTTCATGCCCTGACGGGAAAAATACTAGTGGTTCGGTTTCAATTATAAGATAAAACGAATTCTGATTAATGAAGAAGATATTTAGCGTATTTACTTTTCTACTAATACTAACGGCTGCTGCATTTGCACAGGAAGATTGTAAGGATGGCGTTGATAATGATGGCGATGGCTTAATCGACTGTCTAGATCCTGATTGCACACCTGCTGGCATTGAAGAAGGATGTCATTGTGAAGATGGCTTAGATAATGACGGTGATGGCTATATTGATGTTTTCGATGTTGATTGTGCCAGCTTCTATGGATTATCTTTCGTGGGTGATGATACCGATTGTGCTGTTACTCCACCTTTCGTAGATGATCCTTTCGCAGCTATTGGGGATGATCCAGCTATGTCTGGACAGAATACGGTAGATACACAGTCTAAAATGGCTATTGGAGATATTGATGGTGATGGCATACCTGATGTGACTTCTACTTCCAAGTGGAATCAAAGCATTAGGGTAATTGCAACAACAGATAACCAAAGTGATGGTAAAGACAAAGGAGATGTAAAAGCATCCTGGAAAGCAGGTGATAAATCGGCTGGAGATCAATTAAAAGCTGGTGGATCAACATTCTATTTTGACCTTGAAACCATGATTGCCGACATAGATGGCGATGGAGTGACGGAGATGTTTGCAACCCTCTATCAAAGAAATAACAGTTCTAAAGCTATTGAAAAATATTGGCTTGCTGCTTTTGAATATGATGGCACAACGCAATTGGTAAATACCTGGGCCACAGATTTAGGCCCTAAAAGGCCGGGAACACCAGGAATTACAGATTTCGATGGTGATGGTAATGCAGAAATTTATCTTAAGAATAGTATTTATGCAGCTGAATCAGGTAATAAACTAGCTGACGAGGGAGGTGATTGGAACACATCCATCAATGGTGCTCCTACTGCTGTGAATATTATTAGAAGCAGTCCTAATCTTGAACTCGTTTGTGGTGAAAGGATTTATTCTGTACCTGATATGAGTGCACGTTCTATGGTTACACTAACTGAAACCATGAATATGAATTCATTGGGGCTAGCACAATATTATCCAAAGGTATTTAACGATGTGTTTGAATATGGAATAACTAATTTCAGTTCTACATCAGTAGCAGATTTTGATGATGATGGTGAAATAGATGTATTCCTGTCTGGCGCCATAGGAAGCACCTCCGGACATACTGCTGTATTTTATTGGAATGTAGCCAAAGGAACAGTAAGCACATTTTTACCAGCTCACCCAGACACAGGCACACCTCCTAGTGTGGTAACCTATCCTAATGGATGGCCCTGGGGTACTGGTAGGGTTAACCTGGGAGAACTGGATGGTGACGGAATTCTTGAAGCTAATTTTATTGCAGGTAATCAATTATATGCACTTGAAGAGAGTCCTGCCGGCAGTGGCTTGTTGGTGGACATGTGGGGAGGAGCAAGAACATTGAATGATTTTCGGTCGGGTGTTGTATCCACAACCGTATATGATTTTGATAATGATGGAATGGCTGAACTTGTATATCGAGACACACAGGTATTATCTGTTATTGATGGTGCTACCGGTGCCACTACATACTGGTCAACTTCTTGTCAATCTCACACCATGACAGAAGGTCCAATTATTGCAGATATGAATGGTGATGGATCAACCGATATCAGCGTACCATGTTTTACCGGGCCAGGCTTATTTAAAATAGATGGACCTCTCTCTTCACAGGCTTTAGGTGAGATCAGGGTATTCTATTCTGATGAAGATGCATGGTTGCCAACCCGAAAGGTATATAACCAGCCGGGTTATTTTGTTGTAAATATTAATGATGACTTAACATTACCATTCCCACAGCTTGATCAGACCATGATTTTCGGTACAGATGCATGCGACAATGGTTTACCGGGTCCACAACAACCTTTCAATACATTCCTTAACCAGGTTCCTTACCTTGGTCCTGGTGGTTGTCCGGTATATCCCGGTCCTGATATCAGCTTTGTGGGTCACGACCCAAACCTTCTACCGGGTGACTCGGGCTATGTCTCTCATGATGACCCCAACTACTTCCCTGCTGTAGAGGTAATCCCTCCTGTATGTGGTAGCCTTGAGATCACAGCCAATTTCAATATTATTAACGATGGATTAAGAGCCATTACAAGTGATATCCCTGTTAGTTTCTGGGATGGGGATCCCGAACTTGACCTCAACGCCACCTTGTTACACGATGTAATATTAGGTGTTCAAAGTTTTGGCATCGGAGATACACTTTCTTACCACGACATAACATTCAATAGTACAGGTAAAGCATTTGATCTATACGTAATCCTGAATGATGATGGCACCACGCCACCTCCTATAGTAATTGGAGCAGCAATCGAGGAATGTAAGCTTGGTAATAATAAATATAAGTTTCCAATTATCCCTCAACCATTTACGGTACAGTTAGAAGTAATACAGGATAATAATAAATGTTTAGAGATAGAACCTAATACAGGAGAGGTCCGTGCAGCCGTTTATGAAGGTGGCACAGGAGCTATTTTTGTGCCCATTTCAGACACATGGACAAAAACCATCCAAACTTCATTAGATTGGAATAATAGTGCTGATTGGAGTGGTACTGCACCTGGGTTTAATACGAATCAATCGGCCATATTAAGACATAATAGTATAGTTACTTCTCCTATTACAGTAAATAATGGTGATACACTGGTTATAGCAACCGGGGTAACTCTCACTACAAGTGAATCAATCACCATAAAAGAAGGAGGAACACTTATTATAAATGGTTTATTAATAGGAACAGATACTAATAAAGAATTTAAAGTAGGAAAAGGCGGGTTAGTAATTAATGCAACTGGCGCATTAGATTGGGATGGCTTCTGGAATAGTAATGACAGCCCAGCATCTATTCAAATTGCAGGATCTGTTAGCATTGGTGGTGATATGTCTAACAAAGTTACCATTAGCGGATCAGGAAGCATAAGCGTTGGAGGAACACTTAATAATGATGGAGGTTCAATATTCGACTGTACAAGTCCAAGCAGTAGTTGTTGTACCGGCACAGGCTGTATATTGGGAGGCGGCATTGAAGTAGCCGATTATTCTAAATACGGCTTCCAGTGGTTTGCCGGTTCTGACACTTTAGCTACTGTGGTACATGACACCCTGGGAGGACAAACTGACAGAATTGTACAAGTACCGGAGGGTACTTATACTGTTGTGGTAACCAACCTTGAAAAAGGATGTAAAAGTTTACCTATAACCACAGTAGTAGGACGTATCGGAGAAGAAATTAATGCCCTTATTAGCGTAATAAGCGATCAAACCAAATGTTCTCCCTTTAACGGTAAGTTAGAGGTAAATGTAGTAGGAGGAAATGACGGTTATGAGTTTGAATGGTATAGAACTGTTATAACAAACCCTCTGGGTGTAACAAGTACTGTCATTGACAATCTCGAAAAAGATAATTACCTTGTTAAAATATCTAAAAATGGTGGTTGTCCAAGAATTTTTCAACAAGCCATAGCAGGACCTCAATTCCCTGAGGCCCTCCCTGCAGTCGTAGCACATGTTACAGATTGCGCTGATCCAAATAGTGGAATAGTCGATGCGGAGGCGTATGTTAACGACACTTTACAGACCGCTACTGACTATGAGTTCACCTGGTATCATTATGATAATGTCGCTGGCACAGCAGGTAGCCACATTTCAAGTGAATACGGCACAGGCAAACAAAGAACAGGATTACCTGTAGGATGGTATGCAGTGTCAGTAAGAAACATTGCATCACAATGTGAATCTACCCCTCCTATCCCAATTGAGGTTTTAGACAACACACAACTTCCGGAGGTTTTAATAACCGAGTTATATCCTAATTCTTCCTGTGACCCTGACAATCCTAATGGGCAGCTACATGTAGATATTAGCCTTGGCGGAATAGCACAAGATGCTAACCTTTATACAATAGAATGGTTTAAAGGAGACAATACATTACCTGCTAATCAGGTAACTACAACGAGTGGAATAAATGGTGATGTAGCAACAGACGTTGGCTCACCAGGTATACCTTATACAGTACAGGTAACTTCGGCACTAAATTGTTATACATCAGACACCCTGTCTGTTAGTCAAAATATTATTATACCGGCAATTGCAGCGACACCAAGTCCAAATTCTATTTGCGACCCTGCCCTGGCAACTGCTGATTATAATGGTGCGGTTAGCTCATCTGTCACTTATAATGGCTTACCTGTTTCTGCAGCAGACCTTACGGCTAACTATAGCTT
Organism: Bacteroidota bacterium; assembly: GCA_039714715.1. Taxonomy (GTDB): domain Bacteria; phylum Bacteroidota; class Bacteroidia; order Cytophagales; family Cyclobacteriaceae; genus S012-113. The sequence goes on along the minus strand of JBDLIU010000049.1, from coordinate 1,501 downwards.
TGTCTGGTATAATGGATCAGATATTACTACTGATCCCATAATAACAGACTCTACCAGGTCATCAATCGCTCATCAGCCCGCAGGATTTTACACGGCAATAGTTACTCTCGACAGTGTAGGCTGTACATCAACACCTATCACAGTTGAAGTTACCGACACTCCTACTTACCCTAATATTGTAATTGCTGAAACACCTGAAACAACATGTCCTGGAGCTGCGACACCCAACGGTAGCCTTACTGCCGGTGTTGATGCCATTGGTACAATAACCGGTTATACCTTTGAATGGTACCAGGGTATTGGTCTTGGTGGTGCGCTTATTGGAACCACAACAGGAACCGAAAATGAAACTGCACTTGAATTAAATGGTGGTCAGGATTACACAGCGCGTGTAATTAACAATCTTACCGGTTGCGAAAGTCAACTTTCTTACCTGCTACCAGATAATAGTATTCCTCCAACCGTTGCATTAAGTAAAACAGATAATGGTATATGTGATCCCGGAATAGGTTTTGTAGGTAGCGTAACAGCTGTTGTAACAGACTCGAACCAGGTAAGCCCTGACTATCTGAATAATTATACATTTACATGGTATAATGGCACCTCGGCTACCCCGGGCAACGAACATCCGGACCCTGATCCTTCCACCCCACTTACTCTGGAAGCATTACCAGGTAATTTCTATACACTCGTAGTTACCAATGATATTTTAGGATGTTCTTCTGTTCCCGTAACTATAGAAGTGCAGGATATTCCACCGGTAATTAATGTTGTTATTACAGAAAATGTGGCATCTACGAATTGCGACCCTGCAATGCCTAATGGTATATTGGCTGCAGGTGTTGATGATGGTTTGGGAGGCTCAACAACTACCGGTTATGCATTTGAGTGGTATGTTGGTGTTGATACAGACCCAACAAGCGGTACAAGAACAAATACAGATGGTACCAACGATTTCAGAGCTATTGAGCTTCAAGGAGGTGCTACTAATAACTATACAGTAAGAGTCACTGAGATCGGCTCTGGTTGCGAAGAAGTATTAACGGTTCTCCTTAATGATGAAAGTGAAGATCCAATTGTTACACTCACGACAACACCCAATGCAGGTTGTACGGGTGGCCTATTCACCGGATCGGTTACAGCAGTTGTTACTTATAAAGGTCTTGATGTCACGAATGATCCAAATTATACTTTAAGCTATAGCTGGACTGGGCCGAATGGTTATACCTCTTCTGATGCTACAACGATTACCGGCGTTGAAGATGGAGATTATACACTTGAAGTTACAGAAACCATCTTAGGTTGTACTTCAGCACCCGTGATTGGAGCAGTAGGATCAGATCCTGCCACAATTACGATTACTGATACTAATACACCTTCAACCAACTGTATTGCCAACACAAACCCTAATGGTGAGATCGTGGCCAGTACATGGATCGACTTGAACAGGAATACCGTACTCGATGCTGGAGAAGATGATCCTACTCTCTTCAACTTCCAG